>JAIDRX010000099.1 GCA_029061495.1 Clostridia bacterium | reverse complement strand
GATATCGAACGCGCGCAGCGCGGCATTATCTATATCGACGAAATCGATAAAATCGCAAGAAAGAGCGAAAACGTTTCTATTACGCGCGACGTTTCGGGCGAGGGCGTACAGCAGGCGCTTTTGAAAATTATTGAAAGTACGGTTGCAAACGTTCCCCCTCAGGGCGGCAGAAAGCACCCCCAGCAGGAGTGCCTGCGCATCGATACCACAAACATTTTGTTTATCTGCGGCGGCGCGTTCGTAGGGCTTGATAAAATCGTCCAAAAGCGCAAGGACAACACGTCCTTGGGCTTCGGCGGAACGGTTAAGCAGAACGAGGACAACGTTTACGAAATGCTTGCCGACGTTAAGCCGCAGGATTTAACGGGCTTCGGGCTTATTCCCGAATTCGTCGGGCGTGTGCCCATAGTCGTAAGCCTGCACCCCTTAAACGAGGACGCGCTGGTAAACATTTTAACCCAGCCCAAAAACGCGATTATAAAGCAGTACCAAAAGCTTATCGCAATGGACGGCGTAAAGCTTACGGTTGAGGACGGCGCCGTGCGCGAAATTGCGAATACGGCAATCCGCTTAAAGACGGGCGCAAGGGGACTGAGAACCATTATCGAGGGCTTTATGACTTCGGTAATGTACAAAATCCCTTCCGAAAAGAACGTTGAAGAGGTTATCGTTACCAAGGAGTGCGTAACCGATAAGGCGGAGCCTAAAATTATCTACAAAAAAAGCGCATAAAGTAGTTCACGCAAATCTTTTGCTTACGCAAAATTTTTGCCGTGAGATTGCTTATGTCGTAAAACGCTTAACGGGCGAAATAAATCCGCCCTTGCGTTTTTCGTCGTTAATTAATTTAAATTAGCTTCCGCGCCAAATGTGCATTACCGCATGTTCGGCGCGTAATGTTAAAAAGGTTTTTATTTTTACTTAAAGGTGTACAAACATGGCTAAGTTACAGGAATTTCCTTTGCTTGCGTTACGCGGCAGAGTGGTGTTTCCCAACACTACCGTAAACTTTGATATAGGCAGAATGATTTCCCTCACGGCGGTAAAATTTGCGTCCGACCACGACTCGCGCCTTATCGTCTGCGCACAGAAGCAGGCTGATAAGGAGGACATCACCGAGGACGACGTTTACACCGTCGGCACGGTCGTAAAACTGCGCCAGATAACGCGCCTCCCCGGCAACAATATCCGTCTGTCGGTAGAGGGGCTTTTCCGCGCTGTCGTAAAACAGGTGAACAGGGAAGAGGGCGCGTTTATCGCAACCGTTGAAGAGCTTCCGCCCGTTCACGGTGACCAGTCGTTAGAGGAAGCGTACTTCCGCACATCGCGCGAAATTTTAAAGGAAATAACCTCGGCTGAAAGCCGCTTTTCAAAGGACGCGGCGGCTAACCTCGACAGGTGCACCGACCCTGACGAGTTTGTAAACCTCGCTGCGCACTATCTCCAGATGAAGACCGAGCGCAAGCAGGAAATATTAGAGTGCACGCGCGTTGTGGACAGGCTGAGAATTTGCGACAAGCTTTTAAACGAAGAGCTTGAAATTATGCGTTTAGAGCGCAAAATCAACGCCGCGGTAAGGCAGAACATAGACCAGAACCAAAAAGAGTATTACCTTCGCGAACAGCTTAAAGCTATTCATGCAGAGCTCGGCGACGACGCCGAGGAGACGGACGAGCTTCGCGAAAAGATTATAAATAAAAAGCTCCCCAAAGAGGTTGAGGAAAAGGCTTTGAAGGAGCTGTCGCGTATGTCGCGCATGCAGACCTCCTCGCCCGACTACAACGTTTTACGCATATATTTAGACTGGCTTTTGGATTTGCCTTGGGACAATGCGACCGAGGACACTAAAAAGCTTGCGGACGCGGTTAAAATACTAAATGCAGACCACTACGGGCTTGAAAAGATAAAAGAGCGCATAACCGAGTATCTCGCCGTGTTAAAGCGCACGGACGGTATGAACGCGCCCATTCTCTGCTTCGTAGGTCCTCCGGGCGTCGGTAAAACCTCGATAGCAGGTTCCATTGCCCGCTCGCTCGGCAGAAAGTTTGTCAGAATGAGCCTCGGCGGAGTTAAAGACGAGGCGGAGATAAGGGGACACAGAAAGACCTACGTCGGCGCAATGCCCGGCAGAATAATAAACGGTATGAAAAAGGCGGGCGCAATTAACCCCGTGTTCCTTTTAGACGAGGTTGATA
>JAIDRX010000098.1 GCA_029061495.1 Clostridia bacterium | reverse complement strand
GCATTTGCGTGAATAATTTTAAGGAGTTAACAATGAAAACCTATATGGCAAAAGCCGAGACAGTTGAAAGAAAATGGTACGTTGTCGACGCCGCAGGAATTCCCCTCGGCAGGCTTGCATCTAAGGTGGCTGCCATACTTCGCGGCAAAAATAAGCCCACGTTTACGCCTAACGTCGACACGGGCGACTTCGTTATCGTTTTAAACAGCGATAAAGTTGCTTTGACTGGCAAAAAGCTTGACGATAAGTTTTACAGATACCATACCGGTTATATCGGCGGCTTGAAAGAGATATCCTATAAAAAGATGCTTGCCGAAAAGAGCGATTTAGCCGTTTACGAGGCGGTTAAGGGTATGCTTCCTAAAAACTCTCTCGGAAGGGACATGATAAAGAAGCTGAGAGTGTACAAGGGCGCTACACACAACCACGAGGCGCAGAAGCCCGAAGAGCTCAAATTATTTTAAGGTAAGAGGTAGAGGTTAATATGGCAAAGGCTAATTTAAAGAAAAAGCTTCAATTCTGGGGAACAGGCAGACGTAAAAAGGCTATAGCAAGAGTTCGTCTTATTCCCGCAGGTTCGGGCGTTATAAAAATAAACGACAGGGCTTTCGAGGATTATTTCCCTCAGGGCGTATTGCAGTACGTAGTTAAACAGCCCCTTACGCTTTTGAACGTTGAAAGCAAGTACGACGTACTTGTAAACGTTTACGGCGGCGGCTATACGGGACAGGCAAACGCTATCCGTCTCGGCGTTGCGCGCGCGTTGCTGCAGGCTGAGGAAGGCTGCCGTCCCGCATTGAAGAAGGAAGGCTTCTTAACCCGCGACCCGAGAGTGAAGGAAAGAAAGAAGTACGGCTTAAAGAAAGCCCGCCGCGCTCCTCAGTTCTCAAAGAGATAATTTCAAAAATCAAAGGCGACCGAAAGGTTCGCCTTTATTTTTTGTAAATTTCGTCATATTTTTAAATGATAAAGTTGCAAAATGAAAATTGTTATGATAATATCTGTATATTAGTAAAAGTGAGAGCCGTATCTCGTTTTTACTGAAAAAATTTTTGGAGGGGTTTATGAAAAAGTATTTAGGTAAAATCATTACCGGCGTTGCAATTTTGCTCGGCGTAGTTGCAATCATTATGTTGGCTGCCCCCGGTATTACTATAAAACCGGAATATCAGGTCCGTGAGGCAGAAAGCTTTTCAATGGCAAATCTTACATTCGGTAAAGACGTTTGGGCTAAAAATTTGGGTTTAGGCTTTTCGTTTCCTAACTTTCTTACTTTTATTTTAGTTGTTGTCGGTATAGTTTGCTCAATAGTATCCATATGCGGTAAGGGAGGTAAAGTTCTTCCCATTATCGCGGCGGTAGCGTTGGTCGCGGCGGGTGTTTTGTTTTTCTGCGTACAGCAGATGTACACCATTAAACTCCCCAAAGACTTTACGGGTGAACTTAAACAAGAAGCGGTAAAGTTTTATAAAAAGCAGTTGGATACAGCTTTCACTCTCGGTGCAGGTGCAATCGTGGGCGGCGTGCTTTCTATTCTTGCAGGCGCTGCGGCACTCGTTCCTATGTTCATTAAATCCAAATAATTTGAAACTGATTAATAAAGCCTCCGCCGACAGCAGAGGCTTTATTTTTTTGTAAAAATTATCAAAAACAGAAAAAATTTTTCATTTTTGTATTGCTTTTTGTCCTGACCCGTATTATAATAAAAAAGCGGTGGCATGTCCGCCGCAAAACTAAAAGCAATTAAAAAAGGGGATTTCTTAATGAAAAACGTAATCGTAGGACAGTCGGGCGGACCCACTGCGGTAATCAACTCAAGCCTTCTCGGCGTATTTAAAACAGCAAAGGACAGGGGCGCGGATATCGTTTACGGTATGGTGCACGGTATAAAGGGACTTTTGGACAAGGACATAGTAGACTTGTCCACCCGCATTAAAAACGATTTGGACATGGACCTTTTAAAGAGAACTCCGTCGTCCTTCCTCGGCTCGTGCCGCTATAAGCTTCCCGATATCGAAGGCAATGAAAAGACCTACGAAAAGATTTTCAAAATTTTAAAAGAGCTTGACATTTACGCGTTTTTCTATATCGGCGGAAACGACTCAATGGACACCATTAAAAAACTGTCCGACTACGGCGAAAAGGTTAAAAGCCCTATCCGCTTTATAGGCGTTCCCAAAACTATCGATAACGACCTTGCCATTACCGACCATACCCCCGGTTACGGCAGTGCGGCAAAATACATAGCTGCGACCACTAAAGAAATTATCCGCGACGGACTTGTTTACGACTACCCCGTCGTATCCGTCATAGAAGTAATGGGCAGAAACGCAGGCTGGCTTACCGCGGCTACCGCGCTTGCAAAGGGCGAGGACTGCGAGGGCGTTGACGATATTTACCTGCCCGAGAAAGTATTCGACATCGATAAATTCCTTACCCGCATGGGCAAGCTTTTAAAGGAAAACCGTTCGATAGTAGTTGCGGTTTCGGAGGGCGTTAAGGTTGCCGACGGAAGATATGTCTGCGAGCTTTCGGACCACGTTGACTACGTCGACGCGTTCGGTCATAAACAGCTTGCGGGCACGGCGCGTTTCCTTGCTGGCAAGGTTGCGGAAAAGTACGGCGTAAAGACGAGAGCTATTGAGCTTTCATCCCTTCAGCGCTGCGCGTCCCACATTATGGCGAGAGTCGATATGACCGAAGCTTACAACGCGGGCGGCGCGGGCGTTAAGGCGGCGTTCGAGGGACTTTCAGGTCAGGTTATAACCTTAAAGAGAGTATCTGACGATCCGTATATGTGCATAACCGAGCCTGCCGATGTTCACTTTATCGCAAACGTTGAAAAGAAGGTTCCCGTAGAGTGGATAACCGAGGACGGCACGAACGTTAAGCCCGAGCTTGTACACTACATTTATCCCCTCATTCAGGCGGAAATCGCGCCTCTGTGGGTTGACGGACTTCCCCGCCACATCAGACTTCACACAAAGTCCACCATTAAAAAATAAGAATAACCATCAGGTAGCCCGCGGTTTTTAAGCCGCGGGCTTTTTATTTTCCGCTCTGTTTAAGCTTGTTTGCTATCCGTTCGTGCCTCTCGAGTACCGCCTGCATCATATTATGAGGCGGCTGTTGCGCCGAAGGGGCGGAAGGGGCAGGGGGCGTTCCGTTGGAAGAAGGAGATATATTTTCGGCTTCCCCTTGAGCGGTGCTCGGCTTTGAAAGCTGCCCCAAAGCCTGTAATAAATTAAGCAGTGCAAATTTTTCCGTAATTAACCCTCCTTTTATCAAATTTTCGTTAAAATCAAGCGTAAATTTATTGCTTAAAAACTCGTTTTGGTATATAATTATCGGTGCATAAGTAAAAATAAGTTTTTATACCCTTCGGGAGTTCGTATATGCGAAAGTTTCTTACTAAAATTATATGCTTAGTCGCGGCGGTAATTGCCGCCGTAGGTCTGCTTGTCGTTTCGGCGTGCAGTAACGTCTATAAAGCAAAGCCCCTTTCGGGCGAAAATATCTTTACCGAAGCTAAAGCCGAGTCAAACGGCGGCTTTGTCGTGGAAAAGGGAGACTATATCTACTTTATAAACGGCAGAGAGACAAACACCGCGGACAACACCTTCGGAAGCGTAGTCAAGGGCGCTATAATGCGTATTTCCAAAAAAGACCTTGCCGCGCGCAACTATTCGTCGGTTGATACAGTCGTTCCCCTCGTAGTTTACTCGGGCAATGCAAATGCCGGTATCTATATTTACGGCGACTACATCTATTACAGCACGCCATCTACCGAAAAGAACAGCAACGGCGAAGTGTTGAACGACAGACTTGCCTTCAACCGCACCAAGCTTGACGGTACGGACACAAATAAAGACTATTTTATTCAGCACCCTTCAAACTCTTACGAATACCGCTACGTCGAAGTGGACGGAGTCGTATATCTTTTATACGTTGCAACGAGTGAAAACCTCTACGGCACAAGCTGTACAAACCTTCACTCGCTGAACACGCAGACCGGCGTTAATACTCTGCTTGCGTATAACGTTTCGGCGGTTACTTTCGACAGTAAGGACGTTACCAACCCCAGAGTTTACTATACGATGAAAGTCCCCGATTTCGTTTCGGGCGCAACTTCGACTTTCTCGTCTTATAATCAGATTTATACCGTTACGGCGGACGCGACTACCTCTCCCAGAGATTACAAATTGGAGGATGTTGACGGATACGACGCTTCTAAAAATCCCCTGTACGTCAACTGCGGCGACCTCGTTTACGACGGTATCGGTTTTATCGATTCGCTGGAGATGACGAACAGCATTACGCAGTTCAACGGCGACGACGCCGGCAAGGTAACACGTTCTGCGTACACGTACGAAATTTCAAGGTACGAGAACGGAACGCTTTTCTATACGCTTAAAGGAACGAAAGACTCATATCTGTTTGCGGAAAAGGAAAGCGTGCTTTTAGGCGAAAGCCACAACCCCGTACTTTCAAACCCCGCAACCGCAACGGCGGCTAACGACGCTTGCCTTTCTACCGTAACCTCGTCGTTAAGCTCGTACAACTATATCTTTAACGCAAACGGCGATATTGACTGCGTTCTTGTTACCGACGGTACGGGTATAATCAAAGCCAATATTGTGGACGGAAAAATAGCAAAAGACTTAGACGATACTAACCGTTATTATATAACTGACGACGGACAGGCTACCGTACTGTTTACGGCAAAGCACGGCGATAATAATTACATTTACTATTCGCTTACGGGCGGCAACGGCTATACCGTACACCGCGTATGCTACGGCGGAAGTTATGAAAAGTATGCTAATAACCGTTTGCCTTTGAACGGCGAAGTTAACGAATACGTCCCCGTACAGGTGCTCGATTTAGACGCTTCAAGCGACTGGTACAAGCCCGAGCTTATCGAAAATCAGATTATTTTCCCCTCGCAGACGGAAAATATGACAAGCTACACCTATATAATGGCTTGCGATTTGCGCGGCGAGAGCGGCGTTATGACCAACAAAGAAATTGACGCGCTTACCGAAAAGTATAACGGCATAGAGGAAGCCATTTCCGATATAGACGAAAGCGTTTACGAAAATCTGCAGGACGCTTTAAAGTACGGCTTCTATACGAACGACGCAACCTATCTTAACACCCTTATCAAAGCGTACGTAGACGTTTTGGGTTATGACGAGGAGAAATTCTGGTCTAAAGAGTCGGTTGAAAAGTACGCCGATTTTATCGCGGCAAAGGGCGACTGGAGCGAATACGCCGACACCAAAACCGTAAACGGAGTTGAGGTTACGGCGAACAAGCGCGACTATTACTATTCCGTACTCGGCAAAATGAACGGCGCCGACGCGGAAAGCTATTCTAATAATTTAAAGACAACTTATTTAGAAAGCTATCCCGAAAAGGAAGTTTCGGGCTTTGCAAGCTGGTCAAAGGGCGCGCAGGCAGGACTTATTATCGGTGTTATCGTCGGCGGGCTTGCGCTCATTGCTGCGGTTGTTGTAGTAACATTGATAATTATCCGCAAGAAAAAGAGCAAGCTTCCCACTTATAAAAAGAAGCGTATCAAGGTCGATACTACGGACGATAAGAACATCGACGTCTACTCCGACGGCGAAAGCAAGAAGGAAGACGAAAAAGTCAGCGAATAAATTTCAAAAAATTATAACCCCTTCCGCATAACGCGGAGGGGGTTTGCTCATATTATATCGCGTGAGAGCGCGCCTTTTAATTAAAACCGCACCATATAAAAAATGAGGCGCGTAAATTCTTGAAAAAATTTTTAAATTCGGCTTAATTTATTTATAAAAACAGTTTACAAACGCGGTAAATATTAATATAATGTTACCACGTAAAACAAGCCGCCGCAATTTCCGCAAAAGGTATGGCATATAGGCTTAAAGCCGCATACGCTGTATTATATACGGAAACAGTGAGGAAAAATTTTTATGGTCAGATACGTTAAATGTCCCAGATGCGAATTGAATTATATCGACGGAGAAAAGCAGGAGTACTGCGACGTGTGCATTGCCGAGATTAAGGGCAACAAACTGCAATTTGCCGACCTCGACGACGAGGACTACGAGGAGCTTGAAGCCGATGCCGAGCAGACCGAGATTTGCCCCGTCTGCGGCGTAAACAAGATACGCTACGGCGAAAAGATGTGCGAGTCCTGCAAAAACGAACAGGAGTACGAGGAAGAGGAAGAAGTCGATATAGAAAAGGACGAGGAGTGGAAAAACTATATCGACGACGAGGACGACGGCGATCTTACCATCGACGACGAAACTTTGCAGGAAGAGCTTGACGCAGAGTTCGGCGACGACGAGGAATCCGAAGAGGAAAGCGCCGACGATGACGACTTCTTCGACGACGACGTTGACTCTCTGTCCGACTTGGAGGACGACGAGTACGACGATGATGACGACGATGAGGATGACGACGACGATTTTTAAACAGTTCACGCGCATCTTTTGCAATGCAAAATCTGCGCCGTGAGTTTGCTTTTGTCGTAAAACGCTTAACGGCGAAAATAAATTCCGCCTTGCGTTTTTCGGCATAAGTAATTTTAAAATATAAACTTTGTTGCGCCCGCGCTTTAAAGCGCGGGCGCATATTTTTACCTTTTTTTGGCAAAAATACTTTTATGATTAAAGTTAACACCACAATAAAAT
>JAIDRX010000097.1 GCA_029061495.1 Clostridia bacterium | reverse complement strand
TTTTACTTGAGTTAACTGCGGTACTTAACGTATTGCTTGCGACCAACAGAACGGCAAGCGGCGACACTGCAGTGGCAACGGCAAATTACTTTACGACTTACCGTTCGGAAAGAACCAACACCAGAAGTGAAGAGCTCGTTCAGCTTGACAGCGTAATCGCCCTTTACGATGAGGGCAGCGAAAAGTATACCGAAGCCGTTAATCTTAAAATGAAAATAGTCGGCATAATGGAAAAAGAACTTGTTCTTGAAACCATGATCAAATCGAAAGGCTTTGCTGACGCGGTTGTATCTATCGGAGTAGACTCTGACAACGTAAATGTGTTTATTAACTCTAACGAGCTTGATATGAATTCGGCTCTTACGATTTACACCTGCCTTAAAGACGAGTGCGGCGTTGCTCCTGCAAATATAATAATTATGCCTGTTTACTCACAAATTTAATATTTAGTTGCAAATTTAAAAACTTTGTGTTATACTAACGTTAAGGAGAAAGATATGGCACACATGAGGCACGACCCGACTTCTACGCAGAAGGGTAAAATCACGTATAACTCGAACATAGTCAGCGGTATAGTAGCGCTTGCTATAAACGAAGTTGACGGTGTTTCGCTTCTGAACACAAAGAACAAGGGCGTAAAACTTAACTTTGATAAACAAGGAATTATTGCTGATATAAGCGTAAAGGTAGACAGTAGTTACAATGTTCCGTCCCTCGCTTTCAGAATTCAGCAGTCTATAAAGCACAACGTCGAGTCGATGACGAAATATAAGGTTGCGAAGGTTGACGTTCATATTCAGGACGTGAATTTCCCCGAAAATTCGGCATTGTAAATATTACGCTATTCCCTTAAAATTTTTTAAGGGAATATTTGTATTTATACGGAGATATATGAGAACTACTGCAAGAGAAACGCTTTTCAAAATTGTATTTGCTTCGCAATTTTCACAGGTTGATGAGGGGTTTAAAAGCGCGCTTTACAAGACGGACAAGCTAGATGAAAAGGATATTTCGTACTGCGAAAATATTCTCGGTTTGATAGGGGAACACTGCGGCGAAATTGCCGGGATTATCGACGGACATTCGCGTCTCTTTCCCGAATCAAGGCTTTTCCCTGCGGACAGAAGTTTATTGCAGATTGCAATAGCCGAAATTTTGTACTGCGATGACGTGCCTGAGGCGGTATCGGTAAATGAGGCGGCGAATATCGCTTCAAAATATTCCACGGATAAAAGCGCCTCGTTCATAAGCGGTGTGCTTGCTGAAATTATAAGGGAGAAGTAATGTATAAGATTATCGACGGAAAAAAGCTTGCTGCGGAAATGCGCGTAAGTATTAAGTCAAACGTAGAAGAATTTAAATCAAAAAGCGGCAAGGATATCGGTCTTGCCGTTGTTCTCGTAGGCGATAACCCCGCGTCTCAGGTGTACGTCCGCAACAAAATAAAGGCTTGCGAAGAGGTTGGGATAAAGTCGTACGCATATTATCTGTCAGCCGAAACCTCACAAGAAGAGCTTGAAGATTTACTTCGCGGTCTTGCCGTTGACGATAATATAAACGGAATACTCGTTCAGCTTCCATTGCCAAAGCATCTCGATGCAGGAAGAGCTTTGAAACTTATTCCCGACAGTAAGGATGTTGATGGGTTTTCTCCGAACAACATCGGCAAGCTTTGCATGAATAGCGAAAGTCTTGTGGCTTGCACTCCTAACGGAGTTATGAAAATGCTCGAGGCAGAGCATATAGATTTAAAGGGCAAAAATGCGGTTGTAGTAGGCAGGTCTAACATAGTCGGCAGACCCATGGCTATGTTGCTTTTAAATGCCGACGCTACGGTAACAATTTGCCACAGCAAGACTAAAAATCTTAAAGAGCAGTGCCTTAAAGCCGACGTTTTGGTCGCTGCTATCGGTAAGTCGAAATTTATTAAGGCGGATATGATTAAAGACGGCGCAATTGTTATCGACGTCGGAATGAATAGGGACGAAAACGGAAAGCTGTGCGGCGACGTAGATTTTGAAAACTTAAAGGAAAAATGCTCGTACATAACGCCTGTACCCGGCGGAGTAGGACCTATGACGATTACTATGCTTATGTATAATACTTATATTGCCGCAACGAGGAGCTGAATTTGACGGACTACAACCAAAAGTATACTGAATATCAACGGGAATTTGAAAGTGCGCTTGACAAATTTTGCAACGCGCTTGACTGCAAACCCGATATACTTAACGAAAGTTTGAAATACAGCTTACAGCTCGGCGGAAAGCGTATACGCCCCGTACTTATGCTGTCGGTCGGCGAGCTTCTGGGAGTCGAGCGAGAAAAGCTTTTAAATTTTGCTTTAGCGTTAGAGCTAATTCACACGTATTCGCTTATCCACGACGATTTGCCCGAAATGGATAACGACGATTTCAGGCGCGGCAATCCTTCAAACCACAAGG
>JAIDRX010000096.1 GCA_029061495.1 Clostridia bacterium | reverse complement strand
CATTTTAATAAATTATTCTTTTATTTCATTTTCCGTATTTTCTTCGACTTGCGTTTCGGGTTGGGGTTGTTCGGCAATTTCAGCCGGTTGCGCCTTTTTCTGCTTAGCTTCGACGAAAGCCGTTAAGAAGTACGATGCAACCGCACCCGCCGCTAAGAATATCACTCCTAAAGCAATTTGTATAGTATCGAGCGAGGAGTAGGTGTGGTCGGGGAAGTTTCCGTTATAGGTTAAGAATATTGCAGGGAACGAGCCTATAACGAAGCCTATAATCGCCCAGAAGGTTGCACGGGGGAACTTGTTCAAAAACAGCTTCATAAGCTTTGCAATGCTGAAAAAGCCGATTACAAGTCCAACGATAAATAGAAAGAGTACTAAAACTGAATGTCCGAACGAGCTTTTCAAAGCCGAAATAGTTTCAAGTATCGAGTTATAGTATCCGAATATTAAAAGCAGGAGAGAGCCGCTTATTCCCGGTACTACCAACGCGCACGAAGCTAACGCCCCGATTAGTATAAGCACGAAGTAGCCCCATATAGGCATACCCGTCGTAAGGTCTGCATTTCCCATATTAGGGATAAAGCAAACACCTATAACGACGGCAAGCGGTACGAGCACGGCGATTATATCAAGCTTTTTAAAACCCTTTTTAATTCCGTCCTTAAAAAGCTTGGGCGCGGTACCCAACATCAAGCCCGTAAACAGCAGAACCGTAGGGAATGGCGCGTATCTCAACGCGTACTTTATGGGGAAGTACATTGCACATACGGCAAGTATCGCCCCTATTAATATAGGTAAGAGGAAGAAAAACGAGTTTTTAAAATCTTTCCTCAAATTGCTTATCGCACTTATCAGTTTATCGTAAACGTTCATAAGCACTGCCATTGTGCCGCCGCTTACGCCGGGGATTATCATTGAAACGCCTATCGCGGCGCCCTGACCCACGCGGATAAAAAAATCTTTTATTTTCATATTTATAATAAAATTTTATGTTTACACGCTCTTTTTCATACGTTTTTGTGGCGTTTTACATCATAGAGGTATTTTCCCGTCAGCGCAATACCGGCAGCTGTCAGTATTCCGCCGCACGCCATTAAAGCGATAGATATCGTATCTCTGGTCGCATTGCTTACGATGGGGTGAGATGGATCGCCTTTTTTATACCGCACGTACATCGTGTCGCCCTCTCTAATAATTCGGTCGAACCAAGTTACAGTGGAAGTTGTGTATTTCTTGCCGTCTACAAAGTATTGAATACTGATAGGGCGGTATTCTAAACCGTCATCGCCGACTCTCGTTTGGACTCTTAAAACAGTAGCCTCGATTTCAATCAAATCAGACTTTTTCGTATAACGGATTACTCCGCCTATAAGCAAACCGGCGCCGATTAATATTACAAGTAAAAATCCTATAATGTATTGTTTTTTAACCGATTTCATTTAAACAAATTCCGTTAAATCTATATTTTCCTCTTCGAGCATTTCGTCGACTTCTCTATAATATTTTTTGTAAAGTCTGTAAATTCCTCTTGCGTTATCGGGAACAAGAGGGAAGGGGATATCGTCGTCGCGCACAAGCTCTTCAAGGCGGTAGCTTCCGTTGACTTTCCAGTACTTGAACACGCCGACGTGGATAGCGTCCACGGGACAGCCGAACGAGCAGCCCATGCAAAGCACGCATTTGCGCCCGAACTTATATTTGCCGTTAATTTTCTTAATATTGTTTTCGGGGCATGTTTTCTCGCACCTGCCGCAGTCGATGCACTTGTTTTTGTCTACCTTAAAGGCGGGTCCGTGCAAATGCGCAAACTTGTGCTCTATCCCTCCGACGGGGTATACAAACGCCTTTATCAAAGAGTGTTTTTTAACCTTTTCGCGCTTGAAGCTTTCCAACTCTTTACAGTTCATTTTTACGAAAGCTTTTGCGTATATCCACATCTGCTTTGCCATCGCGTCGGAGTGGCGGTATATCATATTATAGGGCATAACGACGTGCCTTTCCATGGTAACGTCGTAGCCCTTTTTTTGCATTATTTTTATCAGCTTCTGCGACGAGCAGTCGTTTATGTGCAGTCCCTCACCCGATGATTTAAAGATAAAAGCCCGCCTGTAAGTAACTTTAGGCAACTGCTTTACGAATTTTAAAATGGGTTCGGGCGCGCAGAACGCGTGAATGGGATAACCGATGCCTACAAGGTCGTACTCCTCGGGAGAGGGCATAGCCGCGCTCTTTTTCGAAACGCGGTAAACCGTAACGTCGGCATTCATATATTTTTTATAGAGCGAGGCAACTTTTAAAGTGTTGCCCGTTCCCGAAAAAACGTATAAAATTACTTTCATTTATTTATTATAAAGTCGTCCTCGCCCTCGAATAAGGGGTAGACGTCGTTTTCCTCGTGTTTTCCGTGCGTGTCGTAATAGACCTGCGCGTAAAAAGGTATATCCTTTGCAAGCGCGCCGTATCTCCAGGGCTTGGGCTCGCAGCAGTGCGGACACCAGTATCCGCCCTTTAAAATCGTGTAGGGGGAAGAGGTGAACTCGTGTCCTTCGCGGCACTGCCAGTTTACTTTTTCATATAAATTGCCCGCCTTGTAGTCCTTTGAAAGACACTTGCCTCCGCGGAAAGCCGCGGCTTTATCGAGGTCCGCAAAAGTTAAACTTTCAAGCGGCTTACTCTCGTCGTAGCCGTGGTCTAAAAGATAATCCTTTGCGTTGTCAATATCTTTAAGCGCGTTATAATCTATTTCGGTGCCGTCGGAAAGCTTCCCTTCGCAGAGGAGAGGGTACTTTTTCCAGTCCGTTCCAATCTTTTCGTATTCCTCGCGGCTGCCGAAAAAGGCTTTGATTCTGCCTTCTATATTCTTTTTGACCCAGTACTTGGGCGCGTTGGTGTTTTTAAAAAGCCTCTTGAATGCAAATTTTGAAATTACGGGTGCGGGGACTATCGTGCCGAGCTTAAAGTACCAGTTCTTTTTTGCCATCTTTTTCCAGAAGTCGTCAAACGTCTCGCTGCGGAAGTGCAAATAGTTTTCCAGCTCGTCGCTGTCGTAAAACCATACTCCGTGGAAGTTGCGCGCAATATTCCAGTTGGGTTTGAAAAACTTTTTCGCGCTCTTACCGAGCATGGCAAAGCCGCTGTCCAAAGTTTCGTAGCCCGTAACGCGGCAGGTCTCGCCTCCGCCGATATTGTAAATTCTATTCCAGAATCCGTCAAGGTTACCTTCGAGGTCGTACTTTACAAGGTTTGCGCAAAGCTTACCGCTGTCGGAGTCCGTAACCCATTCGAGGGGGCAGTTCCAGCTTGTGTGGAACATAAGCCCGTCCTTTAAATTATTTGCAAACATGTACTTGTGCAGTACTGCGGTCTGTCTTAATGAAACGAATTTTTTCAGTCCGCTTTCAAGCATATATCTTTCGGCTTTAAGCTTGTAAAGGGAGTAGCAGTCGTAGTCGCTTGAAATTATCGGGTCGCCCACTCTGCCCCAAACGTGAGGATAGGCGCGGTGTCCGTACATAGCGACGGTGGCGATATGGACGAATCCTATCTCCTCCTGTCTGCCGCTGTTTAAAACCGCGTCTACCATATTTTTAGTGCCGATGAAGTTGCTTAAATAAGTACCCTGAGGGTTGTGGTCTGATTTGGGGGGGATAAGCGACGCGCAGTGTAAAACGTAGTCGCAACCCTCTATAAGTTTTTCGCAGTCCTCATAGCGCGCAATGTCGCCTTTAAATGCGAACACACGCGAGGGGTATTTTTTTATTGTCTTTTTAACGAAGGCGGGTATGCTTTTTTCCGCTTCGTAAATAATGCATCTAACTTTTAAATTTTCGGACGAGCTCAAAATATGCGAAAGCACTTCGCCGCCCATAGCACCGGTAACGCCGGTTAATGCGATAGTTGTTTCCATAATTCTCTTTAGTAGTATGCGGTTTTGCCGCCTTTTTAATTTTAACACACAAAATTGCGCCTGTCAAATAAAAGGTTGAATAATTGCCACGCCGCTTGGCAATAAGTTAAGCGGAGGTTTTAATATGGCAGAAATTACGACTAAAGAACTTGAACTAATTTCCGACGTTTTGACGGCGGAAGGACTAATCTGTAAAAAGGCGAGGGCGTACTCTAAAACGCTTACGGACGTTGACCTTGCCCAGACTATGACCCAGATTGCAGACGCACACGAACAGCGCTACAACGCGCTTTTAAAAATGATAGGAGGCTAAATATGAGACTTACCAAAATGGATACGACCCTTAACGAAAAAGATACCCTGCAGGATATGCTCGAAGCCGAAAAACAGCTTATGTCGCTTTACACGACGGCGCTGTTCGAGGGAAGCACGAAGTCTGTGAGAAAAAACTTTTCAACCAACCTTTTGGGCGTTGCCGAAAATCAGTACTGCATTTTCAACCAGATGCAGTCGCGCGGCTATTACGAACCCCAGCCCGCTAAAAAGAATATGATAGACCAGGCTAACGATACCTATAAGAAGCAGAAAAAATCATTACAGGCTAACTAATAAAAACACGGCGCGTAAATTTACGCGCCGTGTTTTTATTTAATAGAAATAAGTTTTTCGATAAGCTTATGCCCTTCGGCAACGTACTCGCCCGTGGCTTTAGCCTCGTCCTCGGTGTAACGCTTTGCACCGTTTGAAAGGTTTTTAACGTTCGTATACAGGAGGTAGGGGATAGGGTCTGATATATGCGTTTTAATCGCGCAGGGGGTGGGGTGGTCGGGCGTTACAAGCATTGCAAAATCCTCGCTAGCCGCCGTAAACCTGTCTATAAGCGTTTTAACGACTAAGTTATCTATTTGCTCTATAGAGTAAACTTTATGTTTATAGTCTCCGTGGTGGCCGCACTCGTCGGGCGCTTCCATATGTATATAAACGAAGTCAAGTCCGCCTAAAAGCGCGTCAGCCGCCGCATTTGCCTTGCCCTTAAAGTCGGTGTCGTAATTTCCCGTAATGCCCGCAACGTCCATAATTTTCATTTCCGCAAGCATACCGATTCCCTTTACAAGGTCAACCGCGGAAATAATTCCGCCCTTAAGCTTTCTAAGCTTTTCAAAGTCTTCAAGCGCGGGTTTTGTACCCTCGCCCCAAAGCCATATGCTGTTTGCGGGCTTTTTGCCCTCTTTTATGCGCTTTAAATTTACGGGGTGATTCTTTAAAAGATTATAGCTCTCTTTCATAAAATCAAGGTAAATTTGCGCGTCCGGTCCTTTGGGGAGGTGGCCCGTTATCTTTTTGTCGGAAATGTCGTGGGGAGGGGTCAAATCGTGCCCGGTCTTTCCGTTTGCCGCAACAAGGCAGTGGCGGTATGAAACTCCGGGATAGAAAGTAAACTTCTCACTGCCTAATTTTTTGTTGATATAATTAATTAACTGCTCGGCTTCCTCGGTTGTAACTTCGCCTGCGGAGTAGTCAACCATAGTCTTGTTTTCGTACGGCTCGTCGTCCGAAAGGGTTACAAGGTTGCACCTAACCGTAACGTCCGTAGATTTAAGCTTTATGCCCATTGAAACGGCTTCGAGCGGTGAACGCCCCGTATAAAAATCTTTGGGCGCAAAGCCGAGTACTGACATATTTGCAACGTCGGAGCCGGGTTTATAACCGTCGGGTACCGTCTTGCATAAGCCGACTTCGGCAAGGGGTGCAATTTTATCTAAATTAGGCGTTTTTGCGGCTTCGAGGCAGGTTTTATTGCCTAAGTTTTCAATTTTCCAGTCTGCCATGCCGTCGCCTAAAACAACAACGTATTTCATATAAAAATTCCTTTTAATTCAAATTCCAATCTATGGGCTTTTTGCCGTGTGAGGTTAAATATTCGTTAGTTTTCGAAAAGTGTCTGCACCCGAAAAATCCGTTATAAGCGGACAGAGGGGAGGGGTGCGCGCACTGTAAAATCAGGTGCTTACTTGTGTCTATCAAGGGTACTTTGCTTCTCGCGTTTCCGCCCCAAAGTATAAATACGGTGTTTTTCGTATTTTCGGAAATCAGCTTTATAACGCTGTCGGTAAACCACGCCCAGCCGCACTTCGAGTGCGAGTTTGCGGCGTGTTCCCTCACCGTAAGCGTGGTGTTCAAAAGCAGAACGCCTTCCTTGGCCCACTTTGTCAAATCGCCGTAGGCAGGCTCTTTTATCCCCAAATCGTCCTCTATCTCTTTATAAATATTGACGAGCGACGGAGGGAGTGCAACACCCTTTTTTACTGAAAAGCACAGTCCGTGCGCCTGGTTTGGTTCGTGGTAGGGGTCCTGCCCCAATATAACCGCTTTCAGCTCGGATAAGGGTGTGTAGCGGAAGCAGTTGTACAAATCGTACATATCGGGGTAGATTACGCGCTCGGAATATTCTTTCTTTAAAAACTCGCGTATCTTTAAATATTGTTCGTCTTTAAACAGCGGGTCCAAAAGTTCGTCCCAGCCGCCGCCGAGTGGTTTCATAAGTTGTTTAATATCTCCAAATATTTTTTACATTCGCATATCGCGCCGTTAAGGTCGTGCTCTAAATAGTTTCCGCATTCCTCGCGCTTATTACCGGGCACTTCGGTAAACTTAAGCGCAAGTGTAAAACTTTGCTTTAAAAGTGTCAGTACTTCGGCATAGTTCAATTTGACCGTAAGAAGGTAGAATCCAGTCCTGCACCCCATAGGTCCGAAGTAAACTATACAGTCCTTTTTGTCGGAATTGCGCAGGATAGTTGCAAGCAGATGCTCTATCGTGTGCGAGGCTTTGGGCGTAACGTAGTCGCCCGCATTGGGTTTTTTAAACCGCAAATCCCAGGTCGTAACGCCGTTAGCCGTTCCGCATTCGTGCAAGCCTACGGCAAGTAAATCGTGATTTTTTGAAAACGAAGGTATTCTATCCACGCGTTACCTCAACAATGTTTTTCAGCTCGCGCTTTAAGGTTTCAGAGCAAAGGGAGAGGTTTTTTAAATATTGTTCGGTCGTACTGCCCGAGCCTGCTAAATCCGAAATTATTTTGTATCCGTAGCACTTCACTCCCGCGTGCATGCAGACTTGAGCAATTGCGCCGCCCTCCATATCTCGGATATCTGCTTTTAAAGTCTTAGTCAAAAGCTTATAGTCGCTCTTGTCGTCGTTGAACCTGTCGCCGGTTGCAAGCCTTTTCAAAGGGTATGCGTTGACAGTGGAGAGGGGGATATAGTTTTCTTTACACTCGTCAAGCGTGCCTATCTCAGTGCCGTTTAACTGGGTCAAATCGAAGTCGTACTGCACTGCGTGAGAAATTGCATATACTTCGGCAAGCTTAACTCCGTCGTTAAGTCCGCCTGCAACTCCTAAGTTAATTATAGTGTCGGCTTTCATTTTGTCTATCGCATATTGAGCGCCGCAAGCCGCGTTTACTTTGCCCACACCGCAGATTATAACGCCAACCTTTTCGCCGAAAAGCTTACCGCAAACTACGCGCTTTCCGTTTTGCGTTTTTTCCTTTACGGAAGTCATAGCCTCAATTACTGGCTCGGCTTCTTTATCCATAGCAATTACAAAACACTTCATATTTTTTCTCCTGTGCATACGGCGCAAACGGCGCTGTCAAAATTGCTTATCCTAATTTCGCAGTCGGCTTTTTTGCCGCCGCAAAACAGCGTGCCGTCAAAGTATTCAAGCCTTTTTAAATCGTGCGCTAACGTTCCGCCGATATATTTTATATACGCTTCCTTCGCGACCCAGTTTGTTAAAAATACTTTTAAGTTGCCGTCAATTTCAGCTCTTTCCCGTGCGGAAAGTCTTTTATAATAAGAGTCGAATTTGCGGTCTTTTAAAACCTCTAAATCAACTCCGCAGGGGGCGTCGCAAATTAAAATTACTCCGTCGTCTCCGCTGTGCGATATTGAAAAAAAGACGGGATTTCCCTCGATATAAGGTTTCCCGTTGTCGGTACGTTTAATTTCATACCCGCCGCCGATTTGGGCAGATAAAACGCTTTTAAGCTTTTCCTGCAACTCGGATGTTCGGCAGAAATAAAGTTTAGTCATAGCATTAACGACTCGATATACTCGATCTGCTCTTTGGTGGCAAGGTTTTTGGTGAATGCGCACGCGCTTCCCGCTGCCGTCGCAAAGTTGAGGGCGGAGAAGTAGTTGCCCGACTTTAAATATTCGTGAATAAATCCCGCTATCATAGAGTCGCCTGCGCCGACGGAGTTGACAAGCTGTCCGCGCGCCGCGCGTACGTACATAGACTGGTCCGTTTCTGTAACCATTACCGCGCCCGAACTTCCCATCGATACTATAACGTTCCTCGCGCCCCATTGCTGTAATTTACGCGCGCAGGCGAAAATTCCTTCAATGTCGGGTATGGTTGTAAGCCCGAAAATTTCACACATTTCGTATATGTTCGGCTTTATCAAAAACGGCTTGAATTTAAGCGTTTCGGTCAAAAGCTTTCCGCAGGCGTCAACAACAAGGTTTATACCCTTAATTGCTTTCAGCTTTTTAAAAAGGTTTGCGTAAGTAAATTCGTCAAGGGTGGAGGGAACGCTTCCGCACACGATAAGCCAGTCGTCCTCTTTCAAAAGCTCTTTAAGCTTTCTCACAAGCTTGTTTACGTCGTTTGCGCTTATTTCCGCGCCCGTGCCGTTTATGTCCGTTTCGGTGTTGCTTTTAATTTTTACGTTAATACGGCTTTGACCGCCGACCTCTATAAAGTCGTGGTTAAGCCCAAGCTCGGTAACCTTGTCGTTTATCGCCTTACCCGTAAAGCCCGCCACGAAGCCGAGCGCAAGTGTTTCGTCGCCAAGCTCTTTTAAGGCGAGTGAAACGTTCAGCCCCTTGCCGCCTACGGCAAGTCTTTCGGCGGTAGTGCGGTTGACGATTCCGCTTTTTACGTTATTTACTTGTACGTAGTAATCCAGCGAGGGATTAAACGTTACCGTGTAAATCATAATTTATAATAACTTTATATCATTTATACAAAAATGTCAATAAAAAACAATTTTAAACGCTTGATTTTTTGCCGTGCGAATGAGTATAATTATTAGGCTTAACCGCTACAATTTTTCGGGCGAGTTCCAGATTCGATTGCGGGCGGAGAATGAGAAAAGCATACCAAAGGTCCGGCTTTGTAAAAACGGAAACTTAAATTTAAACGCAGAATCTAACGATTCCAAAGTCGTAGCTTTCCCCGCTCAGAGAGCGGCAAGCTTGGCTTGCGCAGCGTAACTTACGCTGTCCGTCGCTTTACGGTTTACCGTTGACCGTTTTGCGGCGTTAATCTAACGGTAACTCTTTAACGCTTTTACCGCGGCGTTAAACCGTATTTTGCGGTATGCATCCGTACACGCCCGTCCGTCGGCGTTTGCGGACTAAGATAACGGCGGAATAAGTATGTAGAAAGCTCAAACTAAACTCGTAAGACTCGGGTGCAAGTCCCGACTCGTCCACCAAAAC
>JAIDRX010000095.1 GCA_029061495.1 Clostridia bacterium | reverse complement strand
ATATTACATTACGACGATATTCTTTTCTTCGAAAAGCTGCTTGTATTCTTTGGGGAAGTTGTCGTCGGTGATAAGCACGTTTATATCCTCTATGCGCGCAAAGGTGTAGGGGTTGATTTTGCCTATCTTCGAGTTATCAAGCATCATATAGACGTGGCGCGCCTTTTTGAATACGTCTTTCAATAAATCGCTTTCAATCTGACTGTTGCACGAAAAGCCCTGTTCGGGAGTGAACGCCGTTGCGGAAACTATCGCAATTTCAAAATTGGTTCTTTCAAAATATTCTCTTGCAGCGGGAGCGGCGGTTGAAAGATTGTCGCGCATAAGCTGACCGCCGACTACCGTGATATTGATATTCTTTTTCTGGGCAAGCTCCATAGCAACGGCAATACCGTTGGTGAAAACGTTGCATTTAATATCGGGCATTTCCTTTGCAAGGTACATAGCGGTAGTGCCGCCGTCAAGGAAAATGCTCGAGTTTTCGTCGATTAAAGCCGCCGCCTTCTGCGCGATAACTATTTTCGCGTCGGTATTGATGGTGGTCTTTTTAGTGTATTCCTCACCGGAAACCTTCTGCACCTCTTTTACGGACATAGCGCCGCCGCGGATACGGATAATTCTTCCGTCCTGCTCAAGCTGGAACAAGTCGCGCCTTAAAGTCATCTGCGAAACGCCCGCAAAAACTTCTTCAAGCTGCTCGAGCGTCATTTTGCCGCGCTTATCCAGAATTTCGGCAATCTCTTCGATTCTTTCTCTTTTCATATAGGTCTCCTTGTGTTAAAAAATAACAATTTTGCCCTTGTCAAAGAAATAATAACATAATAAACACATTAAGTCAAGGTTTGTAACACAGTTTTTCACAAAATAAAGTCCGTTTTGTGAAAATTTTACAAAACAAATCAACAAGTTTTTAAATTAAGGGTGGAGGCGGAGTAACGGAGGTGATTTGCGCATAAAATCGCTTGCATTTAAAATGCGCAAAACATATAATATAGAATAAATAAAATTATGTTTTTCAAAAAATTGCGAATGGACATAGCGGCGGCAAAACGCAACGACCCCGCCGCGCGAAGCAAGTTTGAAATTTGGCTGACTTATTCGGGCGTAAAAGCTCTGTCCTGGCACAGATGGGCAAACTTTTTGTACCGCATGCACTTTAAGCTGCTTGCGCGCATCACCTCGCAGTTTGCAAAGTTTTTAACGGGTATCGAAATTCACCCCGCCGCAAAAATCGCCCCCGGCGTCTTTATCGACCACGGTCAGGGCGTAGTTATCGGCGAAACTGCCGAAGTAGGCACGGGTACCGTGCTGTATCAGGGCTGTACGCTCGGCGGCACAGGGAAAGAGTCGGGCAAGCGCCACCCCACGGTGGGCGAGTTCTGCGTAATTTCCGCAGGCGCTAAAATTCTGGGCAACATCACCGTAGGAGACCATGCGAAAGTGGGCGCGGGCGCGGTTGTTCTTAAAAACGTTCCGCCGTACGCTACGGTAGTCGGCGTTCCTGCAAGGGTTGTGCGCATAGGCGGCAGTAAAGACGGCGTTGATTTGTATCAGGAAAAGGGAGATCCCTACCTTACCGAAATATGCGCTTTGAGAGAGCGCGCGTTCGCTTTGGAGGAAAGGCTTAAAAATCTCGAAGCGGATAAACAGCAAAAAGAGGACGGCAATGAAAATTTATAACACGCTTACGCGCACCAAAGAGGAGTTTACCCCCCTCGAAGAGGGAAAGGTAAAAATGTACGCCTGCGGCATAACCGTTTCGGGCGAGGCGCACATAGGCCACGGCTATCAGGCGTTAATTTACGACGTTATGCGCAAATTCCTTGAAAAGCAGGGCTACAAGGTAACCTACGCGCGCAACTACACCGACGTTGACGATAAAATTATCGCAAAGAGTAAGGAGACGGGTATTCCTGCGGACAAGTATGCCGCGGACATGATTAAAAAGATTGACGCCGTAATGGCTGAAATGGATATAGACGACCCTACTCTCTGGCTTAAAGCTACCGAAAATATCGGAAATATTATAAAGTTTATTTTGCGCCTTATCGAAAGCGGACACGCTTACCCCGCGGAGTGCGGCGACGTTTATTTCAACGTAAGCAGCTTTAAAAGGTACGGATGCCTGTCAAACCGCTCGGTTGAGGATATGCTTGACGGCGTGCGCGTGGAGAACGGCGAACAGAAAAAATCCCCCGCGGACTTCGCACTGTGGAAGGCGGCGAAGGAGGGCGAAATTTTCTGGCAGTCCCCCTGGGGTAAGGGCAGACCCGGCTGGCATATAGAGTGCTCGGCTATGAATATGGCGGCGTTCGGCGATCAGATAGATATTCACGGCGGCGGCAGGGATTTGATTTTCCCTCACCACGAAAACGAGATAGCGCAAACAGAGAGCCTTACCGGCAAGCAGTTTGCAAAGTATTGGACACACAACGGACTTATTAAAGTCAACGGACAGAAAATGTCAAAAAGCCTCGGCAACAGTCTTTTATTGGAAGACCTGCTCAAAAAGTACTCTAACGAGGCTGTAAAGTTTGCACTGCTGCAAACCAATTACAGAAACGACAACAATTTAACGGACGGAATTTTCGACGAAGCCGAAAAGCACATGACCGACTTCTATACAATAATAGAAAAGGTTGAAAGCAAGTTCGGCAAGGGCAAGAGCGGAAACGCGCAGATAGACAAGAGGTTCGACGCCGTTATGAGCGACGACTTCAACACCGCGCTTGCGCTGTCAGATTTGTTCGGGCTGTTTAAAGAGATTTCGCGAAAATGTGCTGCGGACGACAGCTCGGCGGCGGACGACGTCTACCAGATAAGAAAGACGTATTCGCTTTTGGGACTTTTCAAAAAGGACGCAAAGGCTTATCTTGAAAAGTACGCCCAGAAAGCGGATGCGGAAATTCCGCAAAATATAAAAGAGCTTGCCGAAAAGCGCTGGCAGGCTAAGCAGTCTAAAAACTGGGCTGAAGCCGATAAGCTCCGCGCGGAGCTCGATTCGCTCGGCTATGTTGTAAAGGACAGCAAAGACGGATATACCATAATAAATAAGTAAGGTGAGAATATGAAAAAATTAACGAGTGAAACTTTAAGACAGTTATATTTAAAATTTTTCGAGAGCAAGGGACATAAAATAATTCCCTCGGCTTCGCTGATACCCGAAAACGACCCCACGGTTTTATTTACGACGGCGGGCATGCACCCCCTTGTTCCGTACCTTTTGGGTGAAAAACACCCTGCGGGCACGAGGCTTTGCGACGTGCAGAAGTGCGTGCGCACGGGCGATATCGACGAAGTCGGCGACAGCTCGCACTGCACCTTCTTCGAGATGCTCGGCAACTGGTCGCTCGGCGACTACTTCAAGTCGGAGATGATTCCTTGGTCGTTCGAGTTTTTGACCTCGCCCGATTACTTAGGTATTCCCGTAGAGGATATAGCCGTAACCTGCTTTGCGGGCGATAACGACTGCCCCAAGGACGAGGAGAGCGCGGCGTTATGGAAAAAGTGCGGTATCCTTCCCCAAAACATTTACTTTTTGCCTAAGTCGGGCAACTGGTGGGGCCCCGCCGGCACTACCGGCCCCTGCGGACCCGATACCGAAATGCATATTATCCGCAACCATAAGGAGGCGGACAAGCTCGGACCTTACGACTTCGACAATGCTCCATCGGGCACCTTCCTCGAAATATGGAACGACGTTTTCATGCAGTACAACAAAAACGCCGAGGGCAAGTACGAGCCTTTAAAGCAGAAAAACGTCGATACGGGTATGGGCTTGGAGAGAACGCTTTGCATACTTAACGGTAAGGACAGCGTTTACGAGACGGACATTTTCGAGAACGCAATTGCCGAAATCGAAAAACTTACGGGACTTAAATACGGACAGGACGCGCAGACAGCTAAGGCTTTCCGCGTAGTTTTGGACCATGTCCGCACGGCAACATTTATGCTCGGCGATACGAAGGGAATAGTTCCTTCAAACACCGACCAGGGCTATATTTTAAGGAGAATTATCCGCCGCGCGGTACGCTTCGGAAGAAATATAGGACTTCCCCAGGGCGCGCTTACCGGCGTTTCGAAAACCATAGTTGAAAAGTACGCCGGGGTTTACCCCGAGCTTGTTAAAAATTCCGCGAAAATTTACGAGGAGCTTGAAAAGGAAGAGAATAAATTTTCAAAGACCTTACAGCAGGGCATACGCGAGTTTGAAAAGGTTGCTTCAACCCTTGCCGCGGGCGGAGTAATAGACGGCGTAACGGCTTTTCACCTGTACGACACTTACGGCTTCCCCGTTGAAATCACCGTTGAAATGGCGGCGGAAAAAAATCTGAAAGTGGATGTTAAGGGTTATGAGGCGGCTTACGCCGAGCATCAGCAGAAGTCGCGCGCAGGCAGCGAGCAGAAATTCGCATGCGGACTTGCAGACCACAAGGAGGAGACGACACGCCTTCATACGGCAACCCACCTTTTGCACGCGGCGCTTAAAATAGTTTGCTCGCCCGACATAGAGCAGAAGGGCAGCAACATTACCGAGGAAAGACTGCGCTTCGACTTCAACTTTGCGCGCAAGCTCACCCCCGAAGAGGTTGCAGAGGTTGAAAGGCTTGTAAACGAACAGATTAAAGCCGATATCCCCGTAGTTATGAAAGAGATGTCTTTGGACGAGGCGAAAAAGGGCGGCTTTACCGGTCTTTTCGAAAGCAAGTACGGCGAAAGGGTTAAAACCTACTCGATAGGCGAGTTTTCAAAGGAAATATGCGGCGGACCCCACGCGGAGCATACCGGGGAACTTGGCGAGTTCAAAATCGCGAAACAGGAGAACGTTTCTGCCGGAGTCAAGAGAATTAAGGCGGTTTTAATCAAAAATTCGTAAAAATGCGCCGTTTTATGGCAAAATAACCGCTTTTTCGGGCATTCATAAAAATAATTCAAAATTTATAAAAAACTTTAAAAACCCAATATAAAACGACTTGAC
>JAIDRX010000094.1 GCA_029061495.1 Clostridia bacterium | reverse complement strand
AACTTGGAATAGATGAAAAAAAGATAGTTTCGGGCATTGCCGAAATTTGCTCGAATCCCGAAGTTGATATCGTTGTAGAGGTTATGGGCGGAGTAGAGCCTGCCAAAACTTTCGTGCTTGCCGCGCTGAACGCAGGGAAGTCGGTTGTAACCTCTAATAAAGAGCTTTACTGCAAGTACAGCCACGAGCTTGAAAAGACCGCTAAAAGGAATAACTGCGGCTTGTTTTACGAGGCGAGCTGCGTAGGCGGCGTGCCCGTAATCCGCGCGCTTTTGGATAACCTACAGGGCAATAAAATTCTGTCAATGATGGGAATTATCAACGGCACGACCAACTATATCCTTACGAAAATGTCGGATTTAGGCTCGTCTTACGAAGAAGTTTTAAAAGAAGCTCAAAAGCTCGGTTACGCCGAGGCAGACCCTTCGTCCGACGTGGAAGGCTTTGACGCGGCTTATAAGCTTTCTATTTTATCCAGTCTTGCATTCCACACAAAAATTCCCTATACGGAAATTTACAGAGAGGGTATTTCAAACGTTTCCGCTTTGGATATCCGTTACGGTAAAAAACTCGGTTACGTTTTAAAATTGCTTGCTATCGGTAAGAACGGCGAAAACGGAATAGAGGTGCGCGTGCACCCGTCGTTTGTAAAGGCAGGGCATCCGCTTGCAAGCGTAAACGACAGTTACAACGCAGTATATTTATCGGGCGACAGCGTAGAGGACGTAATGCTTTACGGCAGAGGCGCCGGAGAGATGCCCACAGGCAGCGCTATCGTCGGCGATGTTATATATTGTGCCACGCATCAGGGCTTTAATTATTCCACGTTTAAAAATACGGAAAAAGCCGACCCTTCGACTAAGTTTGTAAAAAACTTTGAAAGCGCTTATTATCTCAGAATGAACGTAGAAGATAAAGTCGGTGTGCTGTCCAAGATAACTTCGGTACTAGGCAAGTACGGCATAAGCGTTGCGCAGATAGTACAAGAAAAGGACGATAAAGTCGGTACAGTTCCGCTTATAGTCATAACGCATATTACTAAGGAAAACAGCGTAAATAAAGCGGTTGCGGACATTAACGGCGCAGGAGTTGCCAAAGTCGACGCGGTTATAAGAGTAGTCAGCTAAATAATTAGCGGCCTTGCGTAATTTTTACGCAAGGCCGCTGCTTATTTTTACTAATCTTCCCGCCAATGATTAAGTTTGCGCAGTTCGGTTTCAAAAAATTGGCGCATTTCCTCTTTTGGACATTGTCCGTTTGCCGAATGCTCCATAAGGAAATCAATCAAGTCGCCAATATTAGTATAAATGAATTTGCCTTCGTTATAACACCATTTGCAGAACTCTTCGTTTAAAGTTCCGTCCGTTTCTTTACTGATATAATCGTCTTCAAGCGGCATTCCGCAACACTGACAAAATAGTTTGCGGGGACTGCCCAACAGCGTATTGATGGATACGCCGTAAAG
>JAIDRX010000093.1 GCA_029061495.1 Clostridia bacterium | reverse complement strand
GGAGTTATGTTCATAGTAGACCCCCACAACGAGGACATTGCCGTTAAAGAGGCGCGCAAGCTCAATATCCCCATCGTTGCAATAACCGATACCAACTGCGACCCCGACGAAATCGACTGCGTTATCCCCGGTAACGACGACGCTATCCGCGCTGTAAAGCTTATTTCGTCCGTAATCGCAAACGCAGTAATAGAAGCAAACCAGGGCGAGTCGTACGTTCCTCCCGTATTGGATGACGAGGAACCCACCTCTATCGAGGAAGTAGTTGCGGCAGAAGTTGCTCCCGCAGAGGAAGTAGTTGAAAAGAAACCCGCGGCTAAAAAGACCGCTAAAAAAGTAGAAGAAGCTCCCGTTGAGGAAGTAAAGGCTGAAGAAGCTCCCGCTAAAAAGCCTGCTGCTAAAAAGACTACTAAGAAAGCGGAAGAGGCTCCCGCTGTAGAGGAAGCTCCCGCAAAGAAACCCGCAGCTAAAAAGACCACCAAGAAAGCGGAGGAGGCTCCCGTAGCAGAGGAAGCTCCTGCAAAGAAGCCCGCGGCTAAAAAGACTACTAAGAAAGCAGAAGCTGAGGCTCCCGCTGTAGAGGAAACTCCCGCAAAGAAACCTGCTGCTAAAAAGACCACCAAGAAAGCTGCCGAGGAAAAGGCGGAGTAAAAAGGAGGATATTATGGCATTCACGGCAAAAGACGTTATGACTCTGCGCGACAAGAGCGGCGCAGGTATGTTGGACTGCAAAAAGGCGTTGACCGACGCCGACGGAGATATGGAGAAGGCTGCCGAGCTTCTGAGAGAGCGCGGAATTGCCAAAGCCGTTAAAAAGGAAGGCAGAATTGCCGCAGAGGGCGTAGTAGGCGCATACGTTTGCACGAAGTGCGGAGTCGGCGTTCTGCTTGAAATCAACTGCGAAAGCGACTTCGTTTCGCGCGGAGATAAATTCCACGCAATAGTTGACGGCGTTGCAAAGGTAGTTGCAGAAAACAAGCCCGCAGACGTTGACGCGCTCAACGCTTGCAAGATGGAAGGCGGCACGGTTAAAGATTATATCACCAACGCTACCGCAGTTATAGGCGAAAAAATTTCTATCCGCCGTTTCGTAATTTTCGAGACCAAGGGCAAGATAGAAACTTATATCCACATGGGCGGCAAAGTAGGCGTTATGGTTGAGGCCGAAAACGTTGCGGCAGGCGCGGAGGAAGTCCTTCACGACGTAGCTTTGCAGATCGCGGCTTCCAAGCCTTCATACGTAGTACCTGCGGAAGTACCCGCCGACGTGCTTGAAAAAGAAAAGGAAATTATGCTCGTTCAGATGCAGAACGACCCCAAAAACGCAAACAAGCCTAAGGAAATTCTTGAAAAAATCGTTGCCGGAAAGATGGGCAAATTCTATCAGGAAAACTGCCTTATGGAACAGCCTTTCGTAAAGGACGACTCGCAGAAGGTTTCTCAGGTTATCGGAAGCAAGTTCAAGGTTGTAAGATTTGCACGCTTTGAAATGGGCGAAGGCATCGAAAAGAAGAGCGAAAACCTTCAGGACGAAGTGGCTAAGCAGATCGAAGCAATGAAGAAATAAACGTTCCGTTTAATCGGCGTATCTTAATTGCTTTGCAATAAAACTTGCTTAAAGCAAATCAAACTTAAATAAATAATCGGCGCGGTTGCGTAAGGCAACCGCGCCGAATTTTTTTACCTACAATTGTGAGTAATAAAGACTTATTAAAATTGATTTGTTATAATGAGATTACAATAAACAGCCGTCCACAATTGTGGAAAGCAAAGACTTTTTAAAATTAATGCATTATAATAGACTTGCGAGGTGAAAATATGAAATCTGTCATAGAGGAAATTTATTACGGTAATCGGGGGCATTCGGAATCCATAAGGGAAAGCGAGGAGTACTTTAAGGTTCAACGAGAGGTGGGCACTCTTTGCGAGGAGTTTGACAAAACTTTAACCGAGGAGCAAAGACAGGTTTTTGATAAGATACACTTTCTGTTAAGCGGACTTGAAGCGGAGGCAACCGCAACGCACTTCAAAGAGGGATTCAAGTTGGGTATGCTTGTCGCAGTGGAAAGTATGAATTAAAATATAATCGGCGCGGTTGCGTAAGGCAACCGCGCCGATTTTTGTTATTGACAAAATAAGTGCCGTAAATTAAAGTTTTATTGTTGAAATTTATCCGCCGCCGTGTTATACTG
>JAIDRX010000092.1 GCA_029061495.1 Clostridia bacterium | reverse complement strand
GTAAGCATCTCGCGCATACCGGGGCCGCCCACGGGTCCCTCGTAGCGGATAACAACGACGTCGCCCTTTTGTATCTGGCCGGAGGATATCGCCTCCATTGCAAGCTCCTCGCTGTCGAAGCATTTAGCGGGGCCCGAGTGCACAAGCATTTTGGGGTCAACCGCAGACTTTTTGACTACGCAGCCCTCTTTTGCAAGGTTGCCCTTTAAAATGGTAAGTCCGCCCTGCGCCGAGTACGGCTCTTTAACCGTGCGGATAACTTCACCGTCGGGTGCAGGCGCGTCCTTTATAACTTCCTTTAAAGTAACTCCGCCGACGGTCAGAACGTCGCCGTTCAAAAGGTTTGCGTTATACAGCTCTTTCATTACGGCTGAAATCCCGCCTACCTCGTTGAGTTCCTCTATATAGTGCTCGCCCGCAGGCGCAAGTCTGCAAAGGTTGGGCGTCTTTTCGGAAATTGCGTTGAGAATATCGATTGATACGCTTTCAACCCCCGCCTCGTTTGCAACCGCAAGAAGGTGGAGGACGGTATTCGTTGAAGCGCCTATCGCCATATCAATCGTTTCCGCGTTTTTAAAGGCTTCCGCAGTCATAATGTCGGAAGGGCGGATATTTTTGTTAAGTAAATTCATAACCGCCGCGCCCGTGCGCTTTGCAAGCGCAAGCCTTTGAGAATAGACCATGGGCAGAGTTCCGTTGCCGGGGAGTGCCATACCCAGCGCCTCGCACAGACAGTTTAAGCTGTTTGCGGTAAACATACCCGAGCACGAGCCGCAAGTAGGGCATGCGTTGCACTCGAAGTCTTTCAAAGTCTTTTCGTCAATTTTTCCCGCGTTGTACGCGCCGACTTCCTCGAACATAGTCGAAAGCGAAGTCTTTTTACCGTGAACGCGCCCTGCAAGCATGGGACCTCCCGAAACAAAGATGGAGGGGATGTTGACCCTTGCCGCCGCCATAAGCATACCGGGGATAATCTTGTCGCAGTTGCCTATAAAGACAGCCGCCTGAAAGCCGTGCGCGCGTATAAGTATTTCTGCGCTGTCGGCAATTATTTCACGCGAGGGGAGGGAGTAGCGCATACCGCCGTGCCCCATTGCAATTCCGTCGCATACGCCTATAGAGGGCACGATGACGGGCTTGCCGCCCGCCGCGATAACTCCTTCGGAGGCGGCTTTTGCTATATCGTCCAAATGCATATGACCGGGAATAATTTCGCTCTGTGCGCAGATTATTCCTACAAGCGGTTTTGCGATTTCCTCGTCCGTCCAGCCTAGCGCCCTAAGTAGCGAGCGCTGTGAACTCATATCTGTTCCGTTAGAAAAAATGTTACTCATTATTTTTGTCCTGAATTTTAATTAAATTAATTTACGCCGAAAAACGCAAGGGCGGATTTATTTCGCCCGTTAAGCGTTTTACGACTTTAGCAACTTCACGGCAAAGATTTTGCGTAGCAAAAGATTTGCGTGAACTATTTTATATGGTCTCCGTAGCAGTCCCTGTCTTTAAGGGTGTGGGTGCCGCGCGCAAGCACGGTTACGCCCGTGCGCTGCATTTCGAGTATGCCGAACGGCTCGATAACCTTGATAAACGCGTCAAGCTTTACGGGGTCGCCCGTAATTTCGATAATCATAGTGTCGGGCGACAGGTCTACAACCTTAGCCTTGTAAATTTCGGTAACTTCAACTATGTTGCGCCTTAACTCGGGCGCGGCCGAAACCTTTATAAGCGCCAAATCGCGGTATACGCATTCAAGCTCGTTTGCGCAGCCTATCTTTTTTACGTCCTCGAGCTTATCCATCTGCTTAATCATCTGGTAAAGCATATATTCGTCGCCGTTCAATATTATCGTCATACGCGAAAGCTCGGGGTCTTCCGTCGTACAGGCGCTTATACTCTCTATGTTGTATCCCCTGCGCGTGAACAGACCCGAAATCCTCGTCAGAACGCCACTTTTATTCGAAACCAACGCGCCTATCGTATATTTTTTAATTTCTCCCATCTCAGTTTTCCTCCATCTTTTCAAGCTGTGTGTCGTAGGTCTGCCCCGGCTTAATCATAGGAAGCACGTTTTCATCGGAGGAAATTCTGCAATCCACAAGCACGGGCAATCCCTTTTCGGCGGTTTTAAAAGCCTCTTTCAAAACGCTTTCTATCTCTCCCTCGTTTTCAATGGCAAGCCCTTTCGCGCCGAAGCTTTCGGCAAACTTAACGTAATCTATATTTCTGTTCAGGTTTGTCTGGGAGAAGCGGCGGGAGTAGAAAATTTTCTGCCACTGCCTTACCATACCCAAAACCTTGTTGTCCATTAAAAGAATAACGAGAGGCACGCGCTGTGTTACAGCAGTCATAAGCTCGTTTAAATTCATACCGAAGCAGCCGTCGCCCGTAACGAGCACGCTCAGCTTTTTCGTTCCGAACGCCGCGCCTATCGCCGCGCCCAGGCCGTAGCCCATAGTACCCAGTCCGCCCGACGAGCAGAAGAGGCGGGGGGAGTTAACGGTGTAATGCTGCGCCGCCCACATCTGGTGCTGACCGACGTCGGTTATAAGCGGACTGTCCGCAGGCGCAAGCTTGCTTGCCGCAATTATAATTTTATGCGCAAGACCGCTTACGTCGGTCTTTCTCGCGTTTTCTTTTCTGTAACCCTCGATAACGCACCGCCAGTCTTTTCTTTCCGTTTTGTCAATAAGCGGTATAAGCGTTTTAAGCGTTTCGCCCACGTCCGCCATAACGTGAATTTCCGACGTTACGTTTTTATCCAGCTCGGCGTTGTCGATATCGACGTGAATTACCGTCTTTTCCGCGGCGAACTTGTCGCGGTTCAAAGCAACCCTGTCCGAAAAGCGCGTGCCGAGCGCGATAATCGTATCGGCGGCAATCAGCGTCTTTGCCGAAGTAACCGTACCGTGCATACCCAGCATGCCGAGGCAGAGGGGACTGCTTTCGGGGATACACCCCTTACCCATAAGCGTATAAGTTACGGGGCAGTCAAGCTTTTCGGCAAATTCGCGCAAGAGGGGGGAGGCGTTTGACGAAATCACGCCGCCGCCCGCGATAATTACGGGCTTTTTGCTCGCCTTTATCGCCTTGACCGTCTCTGCAAGCTTTTCTTTTGAAACTGCAAGCGGCGCATAAGCCTGAGGCTTTGCGGGAGTGTATTCACATTCGTCAACCTGCACGTTTTTCAGAATATCGATTAAAACAGGACCTTTTCTGCCGCTGTTTGCGATATAAAAGGCTTTTCTCACCGTTTCGGCAAGGTCCTTTACGTCCTTGACGATAAAATTATGCTTTGTAATGGGTATCGTTATGCCGCATATGTCTATTTCCTGAAACGAATCCCTGCCGAGTAGGCTCAGCCCAACGTTTCCGGTAACCGCGACGAGGGGGACGGAATCCATATACGCCGTAGCAATTCCCGTAACAAGGTTAGTCGCGCCCGGGCCGCTCGTCGCAAAGCAAACGCCGACTTTTCCCGTCGTCCTCGCGTAGCCGTCGGCGGCGTGCGCCGCGCCCTGCTCGTGCGCGGTAAGAATATGGTTTATCTTACCGTTCCTGTACAACGCGTCGTAAATATCCAAAACCGTACCGCCGGGGTATCCGAAAACGGTATCAACGCCCTGCTCCAGTAGGCAATTTATTAAAATATCCGCGCCTTTTAACTTCATATTTCGCTCCTGAAAGTATTTCCGTATTATATAATATATTTATATTATTCTAATAAATAAAATCCGCGTTGTCAACTCAAAAACGCGCTTTTGCATAAATATGCAAAATTATGCAAATATGGAAGGCACTAAAAGTGCGAAAAACAGCATATATTTAAGCGTAAAATGAGTAAAAAAAGGGGTAAAAAATGCCTGTAAAAACACACGAATTATTCGACTTGAACCACACTCTCGCGGCGCAATTTTTAAGCAGATTTACCTACCCTTGGGAGGCTTTGGAGGGCTTAAAAAACTGCATAATTTCACTGCAAAAAACGCTTGATTTAAGCGAATTTGACGAGATTTTTCCCCTCGTTTTCGCCCATAAAACGGCTAAAATATGCCCTTCCGCACACATAATTCCGCCCGCAATTATCGGCGAAAATACCGAAATCCGCCACTGCGCTTTTATCCGCGGCTCGGCTTTAATCGGTAAAAATTGCGTCGTTGGAAACTCTACGGAAGTCAAAAATTCCGTACTTTTCGACGGCGTTCAGGTGCCCCATTTCAACTACGTCGGCGACAGTATTTTAGGCTTTAAAGCGCATATGGGCGCGGGCGCAATTACCTCTAACGTCAAGTCCGACAGGTCGCAAATTTGCATAAAAAGCGGTCAAAACGAGGTAAAAACGGGGCTTAAAAAACTGGGCGCAATCATAGGCGACGGGGTGGAGGTAGGGTGCAATTCGGTGCTTAATCCGGGCACCGTAATCGGCAAAAATTCGCGCATATATCCCCTGTCTAACGTGCGCGGAATTATCCCTCCGAACACCCTTTACAAAAGTGCGGGCGAGATAGTAAAAATCCACGGCGTATGAGGCGCAAAAAACCCGCAAAAAACCCCCGAAAATCGACAAAATTCGACAAACCCCCTTGACAAAATACCGCCCCTGTTGATAGAATGATTATATTACCATATTATATAATTAAAACAACATTCCACGGCAATTTATGATTAACCAAACGTATGAAGAAGTATTCACTTACGAGGCGCTTTACAAAGCCCATTTAAAGGGCAGGACGGCAAAACGCGACAAAAAGCCGCTTGTGCGCTTCGAAATGTGTATGCTCAGCCACATTTACGAGGTCTACCGCAAACTCCACACCGACACGTTCAAATTCGGAAGCTACAGCGCATTTGTAGTGTACGAACCCAAGCGGCGCGAAATTCAGACTCTGCATTACTCCGCGCGCATCGTACAACACGTTCTTTGCGACAATCTTTTGATGCCCTACTTTTCCAAGCGCGCGATTATGGACAACTGCGTGTGCCAGATAGGTAAGGGCACCAAATTCGCTTTGGGCAGATTTGAGGGGATGTTGCGCACCTTCGTCCAGAAGCACAAGGCTAAGGGCTACTTTTTAAAGTGCGACGTTTTAAAGTACTTCCCCAGCGTTCCGCACGAGCAGTTAAAACAAACCTTCTGCACGCCGTTTAAGGACAAGCGCCTTAAAAACCTGATAGAGGGAGTGATAGACAGCTACCACACGAGCGAGGAGTATTTAAACCGCTACGGCATCCCTTTATTGGAGGGCAGCGCGGGCAAACGGCAGACGGGCAGGGGAATGCCTATCGGCAACCAGACCAGCCAGGTCTTCGGAATGTTTTACTTAAACAAGGTTGACCGCTTAATAAAAGAAAAGCTGCGCATAAAAGCCTACTCGCGCTATATGGACGACTTTGTAATAATTCACCACGACAAAGAGTATTTAAAGTACGTTTTAAAGTGCATTTTAAAGGCGGTGGGGGAGCTTGGCTTGTCCCTGAACTCCAAAACGCAGATTTTCCCCTTAAAAAACGGCGTAACCTACTTAGGCTTCAGGTACTTTGTAACCGATAGCGGCAAAATCATCAAAAACGTTAAAAAACAGACCAAGCGCAGAATGCGCTGGCGCGCGCGCCTACTTAAAAAAGCCTACTTCGACGGAGTAATCGACGCGGAACGCGTTCAGCTTTCCCTCGCGTCTATCAACGGACACTTAAAGTACGGCAACACCTACAAGCTGCGCGCCGAACTTTTCAAAAAATTATCCTTCATTGCAAACGACGGAATTATTTTGAGGTACAACAATGCAAAATAACGACGACAGACAAATTTCACTTGAAATTGCCGCGGAGGTCGGGGAGACTCTCCCCAAAGACGCGGCGTTGCGTTCTGCGCGCAAACCGTTCGTCATTCACGACTTCGACACTCCGCGCGATAAAGAGATGGCTGTGTTTACCCACGCGAAAAAACTTAGCGAGTACATTTTCGTCATAACCGAAAAGTCTCCCAAAAAGTACCGCTGGAGCATAGTCTCGCGTTTGCACAACACTTCGATTGATATAATCGAAAATCTTTACCGCGCAAATTACGAGAGGGAGACGGTAAACCGCGTCGAGTTCCAGAAGCGCTCTATGGTCGCTTTAAACCTTTTAGACTTCTATGCCGAAACCGCAAAATGCAAGCAGGCTATAAATTTGCACCAGATGTCGGTCATAGCAAGGCAGATTTCAGAGGTCAAGCGCCTTTTGACGGGCTGGATTAAGAGCAACAAAAAATAAAGCGGTTTTTGCCGTATAAGCTCGTATTATGTCCTTTAACCAACAAAAACTAACGAAAACCAACACCCATTATCCAACATAACAATTTAATATCCGTACCGTATAATTTAACGTAGAGGGTAAAAGACCTACCGTTCCTTGGCTGCGTACCGGCAATAATAATAATGCGTATAATGCTAATTACCTATCGGGGTCAGGCAGTAATAACAATGCTTACCCGTCTCGTTTGTTAGCGGTGCGGCCTGCGCTTCACTCAACCGCAAACTTCGGGTCGTTTACAAAATTGTAAGCGGCTTTTACTTTTAGGCGCAAATTTACAAATTCAGGTGCTTCTCGGCACGGGGTAAAAGACCTACCGTTCCTTGGCTGCGTTCCGGCAATAATAATAATGCTTATAAATGTCAATCGCTGGCCGGTGGCGGCGGTGAATACAATTATTACCCGGCGCGACTCTTAGCGGTGCGGCCTGCGCTTCACTCAACCGTAAAACTCCGCCTTAAAAACTCCACCTTATTTTTGAGGCATACTTTTTTACTCCTAAATTGCATAAATCGGGTGCTCCTTCGGCACAGGGTAAAAGACCTTCCGTTCCTTGGCTGCGTACCGGCAATGATAATAATGCGTATAATGCTAATTACCTTTGCGGTATCGGGGACTTCAACAATGCTTACACCTCACGCTTGTTGGCGGTGCGGCCTGCGCTTCACTCGACCGCAGTTTTTATTTCTACTATTTTCTATTTGCGGTTTGTTTCCGGATTTCTGTGCGTGACTCACCACAGAACAGATGATTTGAGTTGAAGGGGTCTTTGTCCTGCCGACCGTCCTTGCGGCGGAAGGTAAAATTAGCCCAATCACGGTCTGACGCGTACAAATGCGTACGGTTCAGGTTTGTCGGCAGTTGCAATTTGCGGTTGGGCTCCCATTTTTGGGGGGTCGCCGTGCGGTTTTTTTACCAATCGGCGGCTTTTTAATGCAAAAAAAGGGGGGTGGCCCGATAAAGCCGCCCCCGCAAAAAAACCGCCCTTACAGCCCCTAAATACCCTGAAATTAAAAAAATTCCTAAAAAAAAGGGCAAAAAGGGGCGTATTTTGTAACAAAAAACACAATATGTTGTGGTAAAAAAAATTATTACCACAATTTTTAAAAATTTGTCAAAAAAGTATTGTTTTTTGCATATGTATGTGATATAATCAACATACCACATTTTGTACAATAACGCTAACCAGCCGTATTTCACGATACGGTTGCCTCGCTGTTGTACAATTTTTTATTAAAATAATTATTAAAAGTGTACAACTGCGCATGTTGTACACTTTTTATTTTGCTTTAAAACCGCCGCTTCGATAAAAATAGTGGAAGTGGTGGACTTAAACCATCTACAAAACAAGTTAGCAACTTAGCATTTACATAAACCAAAGAAATTAAGATTACTTTTTGTGAGGGAAAGGTATGAAAAAACTCAAAGGATTAACCAAATCAGCAAACAGGAGGACAGCTACGGCGGCGCTCGGACTTTCGTCAAGGCGAAAAGCTATCGTAACGGGCTTAGGTGCATTTTTGTGCGCCCTGCTTGTCGCGTTATCGTTCGGCCTTTTAGGCTCGACGAAGGGCAGGATGGCCGACGCGCAGACGCAGGCGGCGCTTGCCAACGACATACAGCTCGGTGAGCTTACTTTGTCCGACTACTCAACGCGTCAGGACGGCAAGGTCTTCAACGGCGTTGTTCTCGATAAGCTTTACAACGCGCTTTTGGCAGGTACGGGCAATAGCGGACAAAAGACCATAGCCGACTTCAATAGCGTGCTTACTGGCGACAGGTACTACGGCTCTGTAGGTTTGCCTATGTATAGAAGTGCCAAAGACCTGTATGACGCCAACGGCAATAAAAACATAGTAGTCAAATTCGGCGGATACGAGTGGACGGTAACCTTCCTTACCCGTACGGGCGAGGGTCAGGCAAGCGACCACATTATAGCAACCCTCTGGCTTACCGACTTATTAAAGGATACGGCGGGCAACCCCATCTATACCTCAATGGGTTGGGCGACAACCTCTGCATCCAACAACGCCAATAACGGCGGTAACCAGAATACTCCGTATCCCGGCGATATGTACTCAACCTCTAAAGCGCGTGTTGAAACGCTGAATGCGGGCGGTCTTATTGCGTCGGCACCCGGCAGCTCGGGCACGCAAGTCGCTCAGAACCCCAGCCACATGTTGGCTAAGTTCACCATGCCTTCGGCTCAGGGCTCTCTTACAAATTATATAGTACAGCCCAACGACGTTAAGTATCAGCACTATGAAAACTGGCAGCAGCAGTGGGCAGTCATTTCCGGTAACTCCGGAACTTATCCCTTACACAACGAGGCGTTGGATAACTGGAACGGTACCCCCGGCACTTCAACCGCGGTTGCAGGTAGCTGGTACAACAACTTCAACTACACAGGCAAAACTGCAGGTTCTAACGGCTACACTGCCGATACCGCGTACGACGCCTGGGGTAAAGACTATGTATGGCTTCCTTCCCTGTCAGAGACGGGTCGTATAGCCGTAAGCGGCATACAGGGCGCTATCGGCTTCTGGGAGACTACTTATAGCACAAGCCAGAACACGGGACAGACCACGCATACGGCAAGCGGCTACAACAACGGCAGCCACGACGGTACCAACCCCAATGTTAACTGGCAGAACGTCCAGGACAACACCAACTACGCTTGGCTGCGTACCGGCAAGGATACTCATGCGTACCGTGCGCATTACTTGTCGGGGTCAGGTGGCGCTTATATTGCTTACACAGCGCTTCAGTTAGCGGTGCGGCCTGCGCTTCACCTCGATCTGACATCTGCCGCGCAAGCGGCTGCGTTGGAGACGCCCAAGGATGTAAGTCAATACGAGACGACCGAAAACAATCAACAAGTACTCAAAGACATAGTATACAAATACAATACAACCTGGCAGTTCAGCGACATAGGTAAGCCTATGGCCTGGTACGACTTTGCCTCGTACCTTGCGACGAACAACGGAACTACCTACGCATACAAGAGCACGGGCGACACCACGGCGTTCGACACGAATCACCCCGGCGTAACGCCTACCAACGGTCTGCGCAATGCAGGTAAATATAAAATAACGTTTACGCTTGCTAACAATCCCACGTATAAATTCGCGGGAGGGGCGACGACGGCTTCGTTCATATTCACGATAAAGCAAAAAGAACTGGACTACGAGCCCAAGCTGTACAAAACGGTAAACAACAACCAGACGGCAGTAACTTTGACGGGAAACGATCTTTTCTACTACGGCGACAGCAACGGTGTAGTAAAGGCAAACGTAGCTTCGGTCAACGACACCGGAAATCTTGGCCCCAATGCTGTGGTATATTATAAAGGCGTAAGCGGCACGTCGTATCCCGACATGACGGGTCAAACGTTCAACTCGACGACCGGATACAACAACGACGAGAGTATGCACCAGACCTACGGCTCGACGACGTTCCCCTCGAACGCGGGCAACTATCAGGCGACTGTCGTAGATAAAAACGCCGGTACGAGTAACTACGTATTAAAGATAAAGTTAAACAATCAAAATCAACCGGCGTCGACAAATCCGTTCAGCTTCACCATAACGTCTCAGGGTGTAAAACTGCCCACCTTATCTAAGTCAAGCGACGATTATACGGGAGCGGCTCAGGACTTTAGCATTTCGAATTACGACCCCGCCGTCCTCGATATTGTTTCGATTACGGCAAACGACATAACGCTTACTGCCAACAACGGCAAGTACACCGACTCCGACGGCAATTACGAGGTAACGCCTACCCTTACGGGTAGCAACGGTTACAAATTCACCGTAAAGGACGCTGCCAAGTACGTCGTAACCTGGAAGATAAAGCAGGCGGCTGAGACAAACTACGAGTGGCATCAGGATCTTAACGGTAAGGCTAAGGAGATTGAGTTCACCGTAAACAAAAAGGCGCTCACTATGACGCTTGTTCCCCCCGCAGACTCCAACAACAGCTGGTCTTGGGGACTGGGCTTAGGCGGCAAAATTACGGCGAAAGATTTAGCGGGCGTAGTTAAAAGCGACGGAACGAACGACGACCCCGTAACCTTTAACGCAAGCTATTACCTTATAGATACGGCTCCGAATGCAACCCAGCCCGCGCCTACGGTAGCGTTTACAAACAAGGCTTTTGCAGACATAGAGATTGCAGAGTCAAGCTTCACAAAAACTGGTAAGTACGCGGTATGGATATCGATGTACGACGACAGCGGCAGCGGCGAACCTAACGTAAACCGCAACTACACTTTCGGCGGAGAAGATACAAACACCAACCCCAAAACCGAAAACATCTTATATAAAGAGGTTGATATCGGTACGGGCAAGGTATCCGTAAGCGGTATCAAGTGGCAGTACAAAGAGGGGGCGGCAGGCGCTCTGTCCGATTACCCTGCTACGGGCTTGACCTATAAAAAGGTAAACGGCACTTCTCAGACCTATATAGTAGAGGTTGACGCAAGCTCTCTGCCCACGTATATGACCGTTGACGGAACGTACGGCGGCGGCGCTACGGGCTTCACCGCAGGCTATGCCGACAACGAAAAGTCGGACGCAAGCACTTCGTATACCGCTAAGGTAAGGCTTAAAATTACCGATACGGACTACAAGTTCGAGCAGGGCAGCTCAAGCTATACCTATATATCGGATACGGAGGCGGAGTTATCCTTCACCTGGAAGATTAACGCAAAAGAGCTTGACTTCTCCGATGCTTATTGGGATTTCGCAACCAACACGGCGCAGGGCGAAAACGATACGGGCGCTAACTGGACTAAGTACGATACCAACGTTCAGGGCGGCCAGCCCCAGTACACGGGTATGTACGTATTCGTCAAGATAAGCGATACCTATATCACGAACTTAGGACTTTCCGCTTCGGATATATCTATCCAGTACAGCGGCTCGAACAAGCAGAGGGACGCTAAGGTTCAGAAGACCTCTTCCGCGTATATAACCCTCTCTAACTCGAACTACACGCTTCCTGCAAATCCCGTACCTTTCCACGTGGATTTGAACTGGGAAATTACCAACAAACAGATTTATATCACGGGTTGGAACGGCACGCGCACCCTTTCGGGCAGCGACGGCGCAAACGGTACGAAGGCTTTCGAGTTCCCTATTCCTACGATAGGCAACACCGACAGCACTAACTACTACGACATGTTCGAGTACACGTACGAGTACACTATAAACAGCAATACCTATACGGGCAAGACCGAGACTCAGATGATAGCAGACGTTTACCCCGTAGCTACACCTTCAGTACCCGTAACAGGTCAGCTCACCGTTAAGTTAAAGTCGCCCTACGATACGCAGTACGATTTTAACGGTACTACAACCTGGCCCTTCTCTGTCGGCGACAGCAAGATAGTAATTACTATGGGCATCGGCGGAACTCATACCGAGTACGCTGACGGCGGAGACTTCGCGCTTACCGCGTATGAAGGAACGACGGATATGTTTGCCCAGCTCGGCGCAGGCATAACCGTAAAGGTAACCGATAAGGACAGCAACACCGATACCTTCACCGCAGACCAGGCGGCAAGTAAGACCTCGTTCTTCGAGAAAGCAGGCACGTATAAGCTTGACTTTACTCTCAGCTCGGCTTATTCGTCGACCTACGCGCTTGAAACCTCTACGCTCAACTACACCGTTGCACGTAAAGGAATTGTTGCGCCCCAGGTTATAAAGGCTTTGACCTTCAACGGCGGAGATATCACTTTCACCGATCACCTTGACAACCAGTACACCGCTAATACTTCTATAATCGAAGTACTTGGCGACAACATTGCAAGAAATATTTTAAACGGCGGATACAGCGTATCCTTAAAGCTTTTAGACGACAACTATTGCTGGATACTTCCCGAAAGATCGGCAGGTTCGGGCAAGGGTAAAATAAGAGTAAGCCTTGCGGCTGACGAAGTTGCAACCGAGCTCGAGTTATCACCTGACTTAGACCGCGCAATCTATTCGTGGAACGTTGAACCCCTTAAAATCGACAGTAGCAAGATGTGGAAGGACGGTCAGCTTAAGCTCACCCCCGAACTTGCGGCTCTTGTAAACAACGGCTTTGTAGGACTCAGCTACAACTACTACGACAACGACGGAATGCTCGTCGGTAACTCTGCGGAAGGCTTTAAGCCCGAAGGCGGAAAAGCGTACCGCATCGAGGCTGTTCTCGACGGCGACGACGCAGATATGGGTAACGTAGTATTCGTATCGTCCGACGGAAGCATCGCGGGCAACACCAGCGATAAAGTAGCATATACCCCGAAGAAGACGGGTATGGCTAAGTTCAAGGAAACATTAACTACCAAGTATGCGGGACTTCCCCTGTGGGCTTGGATAGTAATAGGCGTATGCGCATTGATATTGCTTATCGTTCTGATTTGCATAATCGTAGCGGCATGCAAGAGAAGAAAGAAGAAGAAGGAAGAGGAAGAAGCAAAGAAGGAGAAAGAA
>JAIDRX010000091.1 GCA_029061495.1 Clostridia bacterium | reverse complement strand
TTACCCGACAGCGCCGCAAGGGTGTTTTAAAGAAGAACACTGCCGCTAACAAAAAATCAGGACTTGCAAAAAAACTGAACGCAAGCTCGCTTCCCGATATAACCTCGCTCATGTCCGACTCGGCGCGCGGCGGCGGCAGACGAAAATATTATAGATACTAATACCGAAATCACAGGAGAGGAAAGTTTGCCCGCTCAGTCGGAAGCTCCCGAAATTTCGGTACCCGTAGTTTCCGAGCCGAAGGAAGAACCCAAGCCCGTAACTCCAGCAAAAAAGACGGTAACCTATTTCGCCGTAAAATCCGACGGAGTAAATCTGAGGTCTGGAGCGGGAACAAATTATTCTGTTGCGGGCACGGCTGAAAAATCTACGCTTATGGAGTACGACGGCGAGGTAAACGGCTGGTACAAGACAAGGTACCGCGACAAAACCGTTTACATATCTAAACAGTATTGCACGCTCGTCGTAATGGACGAAAGTGAAAATAAAAAGATAGAGGCCGTTATTTCCGAGGGCTGTAACCTCTTAGGAACGCCCTACGTCTACGGCGCGGTACGTCTGCACGACGGAAAGGGCAATATGCTTAAAGGCTTCACCAAAAACGCGTTTGACTGTTCGTCGCTTATGCAGTATATGTTTTACCACGGCGCGGACAAGCTTTTAAACGTGAATACGCGCACGCAGGTAAGCCAGGGAACGACGGTCTCAAGGTCGCAGTTAAAGCGCGGAGATTTAATGTTTTTTACGAACGCTTCGCGAAAGAATAACAAGGGCGTCGAGAGGATAGGACACGTCGCAATGTACTTGGGCGACAACTATATCTTACATACCGCTTCGGACTACGCTAAAATCGAGCAAATTTCCACGACAAGGTGGAGCTACTTTATCCAGGGACAGAGAATACTATAAAAGCTTTAGGCTTTACGGCGTATCTTAATTGCATAAGTAAATCTACAAAAAAATACCCCGTCGCGCTTGATAGCGCGACGGGGTTGTTTTTAAAATACTATTCCGCTTTGTCGTCGTCTTTGGGGGCCTTGCCCGAAATAAAGTCGCCGACGGGGGGAGGGGGATTTTCCTTTTTCTCTTTCTTTTCCTGCAACTGTTTAAACAGCACCATAAGTCCGCCGAGCGCCGCCGCAACGAGAACGGTGGCAAGTCCCCAGACCCAACCCGCATAGACGAAAACGAATATCGCCCCCGCCGCAAGTATAACTGCCATAACGCAGAAAATTATCCTAAAAATCTTATACATAATTATAT
>JAIDRX010000090.1 GCA_029061495.1 Clostridia bacterium | reverse complement strand
AAACAATAAAAAAAAACCCTAACAAAAACCCCCGCGCCCCACACCCCCCCCCCCCCCGCTTCTGTTTTTATTTTAAATTATGGTTTCCGTCGTAGAGTTTTGCAAGTCCGCCTTCGGAAGTTTCGCGGTAAATTTTAGATAAGTCTTTACCAGTGCGGTACATCGTTGTAACTACCGTGTCAAAAGAAATTTTGCGCGAATAAGTTAAAAAGTTGGCTAAATTTACTGCGTTTATCGCGCGCATCGCCGCAACCGCATTCCTCTCTATGCAAGGGATTTGAACGAGTCCCATAATAGGGTCGCAGGTAAGCCCGAGGTGGTGTTCAAGAGATACTTCGGCGGCGTATTCTATCTGGTCAATGTCTAGGTGAAAAAGCTCGCCGAGCGCAGCTGCCGCCATTGAGCAAGCCGTTCCTATCTCCGCCTGACAGCCGCATTCCGCTCCGCTGATCGACGCGTTTGTTTTAACTATATTGCCGATTATCCCCGCCGTCAGCAATGCGTCTACAGCCTGCTCGGATGTGAATTTGTACTTATGCATAAAATAGTACAAAACCGCGGGAAGAACGCCTGCCGACCCGCAAGTGGGCGCAGTTACTATTTCGCCGCCGGAAGCGTTCTCTTCGCTTACGGCAAAGGCAAACGAACATACAAGCCTGTTTTCGCGCGTGGTATCGTTTTCGAATATATCGTTCTGGGCATACAGCATTTTTGCTTTACGCTCTACCTCTAATCCGCCCTCTAAAATACCTTCGGCATTCAGTCCGCGCTCTACGGACTTGAGCATAACGTCCAGCATTTCGCGCATATATTCGCGGATATTTTTATTATCGAACCTTTCGGCGTATTCGCAAAGACGGATGTTTTCTGTCTTGCAATACGCGGAAATTTCGCTGAAATTTTTGTGTGGATAAACGTCGGGCAGTTTGCGTTCTGCTACGCCTGCAACTTTAACAGCGCCGCCGCCTACGCTCATTGCCCGCCTGCGTGCGACCTCTTTTCCGCCAGAATAGCCCATTATGTCCAATGTGTTCGGGTGCGGAAGCCCCTTCTTTGTGCAGTCGAACTTTACCTCGCCCTTAATATTAGGGAACGCCGACATTATCGCCTTATCGGTGCGGTGCCCCTTACCCGTTGCGGCAAGAGAACCGTAAAGGGTAACCTGATATTCGTCTATATCAGGATTATCCGCCAAAAATGCTTTACAGGCGTTTTGCACGCCTATCGTGTGCGAGCTTGACGGACCCATGCCGCGCCTGTATAACTGTGTGAGTGATTTCATTACTCCCCTCCATCGACAAATTATACGCTTTAAATTTTACGAAAGCAAGTGTTTTAAGATTAAACTATACGCTTGCAAAATTCTCACGTTTTTGGTACACTTATAGAAACTTACGGAGTAACGGTAATGGAAAATAAACTTGGAAAAGTTTTTAAATTAGGGATATCCAGCGCAAAGGCGGCGTTGATTATTATTTTAATAAGTTTGTGCCTTACGCTAACGGCTTGCGACCCTATCCGCGACCACTTTGAACATGAATATCTCTCCGACGTAGTGAGCGTAGAATTAATCAAATATGATAACCCAAAACAAAAACAGCTATTTTTATGGGTAATTGACCATTCTTCGCAATTAAAGCCTTTTGACAATTCCAAAGTAAGCGTTTTGGAAAGCTTAGACGAAAATAAAATTTCCGATTTTATTGATAGTCTCTGCGAACTTGATTTTTTTAGTCCATACTATGATTTCGATTCACCTAAAGGAACTTGCTTAAAGCTTTCATATTCCAACGGCGATTTTTTAATTATTCAAAGTAGATATATAGGAAAATTTTCTCCAAACGGAGAGATTGCTGAGTATATAGGCTCTTTTAGTAATCCCAATACTTATAAATCTGTTATAAACGAGTATTTTCAAACGAGAATATAAAGTTGTCCATAATTAACGTAAATAAAATATATAAAAAAGCGGAAACTATCAGCTTCCGCTTTTTTATATATTATCTGTCGTTTTCGCTATCCTTTGATTGCTCTGCCGAAGCCGTAGGTTTTAATGCGGCGGGGTCTTCCTCATTAGCGTGTAAAAAAATCGAAAGTCCCAACAATATCTCTGCGGGGTAGTATGTAGCAAGGCATATGGCGCCCGCGTATTTCATTGACGAAAATACGTTGAAAAGCAGCGCCAAGTCTGAAATCATAAACAACAAGCTGCCCAATACTATGACGATATTTTTCTTACTCTTTACCCTAACTAGATTTGCAACAGCCTTACCAACCATGCACGAGATAACAGCCGCGTAAACGACGCAGACTATTTCCATTACTATTCCGTCAAAATCAAATACCGGCGCAAGTGTTATTAAAAGTACCGCGGGAACTAAAATGCAAACCGCGTAGATAAAGTCGGTCCATTTAATTTTTTGAAGCATCGAATATGCAACGAAATAGAATACGTGCCCTATTGCAAACAACGCCGCGCCCGCGATAAACTCGATTTCAAGAACAATATCGCCGAGCATGGCAAAGGTCAGCCCTGTAAGCATAAGCGCGGGAAATTTGAAGCGCTTGTTTCCGAACAGCATTAAATAGATAAAGTTTACCACGCCTATTATTACGAATAACGCGCTGGTTACAGACTTCATCCAAAGCTTATCGTATTGAAGGTAAAGGCAGTCGCCCAACCAGATAATCAAAGCAAGTATCAGATTTGCAAGCAAAAAATAATCTTTTATACTGAATTTTTTACCGTCCATAAAAACCTCGTTATTATTCGTCTTTTTGCGGCGGTTTTTTATTTTCACCGTCTTTTGCCTGCTCTTCTTCGTTTAGTTGTTTAAGCATTGCCGCAATTTGCTCTTCCGTCATTTCCTCGGAAGGCGAAGCAATCTTGCCGTATGCAAGTTTATCGTGATGAATTACCATAAGGTTATTATAGCACTTTAAAAAAGGTATTGCAATATTTAAGCTGAAACATAATACTCACATTATGTAACAAAAAATAAAAACGGAAGTACAAAAATTACTTCCGTTTTTATGGTTGAGGCGACGGGATTTGAACCCACGACCTTATGGTCCCGAACCATACGCGCTACCAACTGCGCTACGCCTCAGTACCGTTTTATTATATAATCAATTTGATTTTCCGTCAAATGATTTTACATTGTGGCGCGGGTAATTTTAAAATTTGCAAAAAAGCCGCAAAAGATATTTCGACATTATTCGGCAAATATATTTACAAAAAACGGCGGATATGTTATATTTTTGTTATGAAGAGGCTGGTTAATTTAAGATTCCCCGTTTTGCTTGCATGCGCTATGATTGCAGGCATTGCAGTAGGCTACCTCTTTGTTTTTTACCATATAAACATGTTTTGGCTGATCGCGGTAGTACCCATTACCGCGGTTATTTTTATACTCCTTTTACTGTTCACGAAAAAAATTACCGCTCCTGTGATAGTCGTTATCGCTTCGGCTTTAATAGCCGCAGGCGCGGTGAATTGCTACTTCCGCCTTTACAACTTCGGCAACAGCGAAATTATAGACGGGCAAATCTACTCTGTTACCGCCACCGTCTGCGACAAGGGCGAAAGCGAATACGGCGAGTACATTATAGTTAAAAATATTGTTGCCGACGGCAAAAAGACGGACGGAAAAGCTTACGCCTATTTGAACGATATTTACGGCGATTTTTGCGACGTCGGCTACAAAGTAAGCTTCAGCGCAAAATTTTCGCGCAATGACCCCTTCCCTTACGGAAAGCTGAATCATAACGCGCAGGACAATATAAAGTTCCGCTGTACTCTTACAAGTAAAATTTCGGCAAAGCGCGGCTTTTCACTTTTCGGCTCCGTCCGCTCGCACATACGCGAAACGCTTTTTAATAACCTCGACAAAGACACCTCCGCGGTTGCCTACGCTCTGCTTACGGGTAACACGCAGGACGTCGAAAGCGGAGTTTTGACGACTTTCCGCAACGGCGGAATTGCGCACGTCTTTGCTGTTTCGGGTCTGCATATCGGCATAGTTTTCGGCATAATAAGTTTTATCTGCAAAAAAGCGAAAGCCAACAAGTACCTTGCCGCAGCGCTATGCATTTTGCCCATATTCTTTTACGCGGGAGTTTGCGGCTTCACCCTCTCCTCTGTCCGCGCCGCAATTATGTGCACGGTTGCTGTAATTGCGCGGCTGTTCCATAAAAAGAGCGACTCACTTAACTCGCTTGCAATAGCAGTTATAATAATTTTATTTATTTCGCCGTTGAGCTTGTTTTCTGTCGGGTTTCAGCTTTCGGTATGCGCTGTCGGCGGAATACTTATACTTTCAAAGCGTATTGTATCACCCTTTAAAAAGTTGCCGAAAAAACTTACCTCTGCCGTGGGCATTTCACTTTCCGCGCAGGCGGGGACTTTGCCCGTGATGCTTGCAAACTTCGGATACTTAAGCGGTGCGGGACTAATTTTAAATATTGTAATCGTACCCCTGCTGTCCGTAATTTTTGTAATTACGTTTTTAGGCGTTTTGTTTTGCGCCTTGATAAGCGCGGCGGCGCCGTACGTTTTACCGGTAGCGGCGCTTTCTTTAAAAGCCGTGCTGTCCTTCCTCGTCGGAGCGGGATTTGAAAAGGCGATAATAAGCGGCTTCGGCGCGGGCGCGTTTTTACCTATATACTTTTTGGGGCTGTTCCTCGTGTCGGACAAGTTCAACCTCAAACGGCTTCACCGCATTATCGCGGGCGTAACCTCTGCCGCGGTTTTGCTTGTTTACGTTTTATGCAGGACGTATCTGCCCGCAAACGGGTATAAAATCGTTGCTTCGGGCAACTACTACGGCGGCGAGGTGCTTATTAAATCGAATAAGGGAAACGTGCTTATCGTTACCGAAGGCGTTACATCTAATTATACGCTGACCTTTTTAAACGAATATTACGCGACGGATATTTCCGCAGTTATAATTTTGGGCGGAGAGGACTGCGTCCTCTCTTACGGAAACCTGGGCATAAAATGCGACGGAGTTTACGTGTTTTATCAGCACTTAAATTTACAGCCCTATAAAAACGTTGAAGTGAAATACGAAAGCGAGTTTTCCGTCGGCGGAGTGAACTTTACCTTCGGCGACGGTTACAGCGTTTTAGCCGATTTCGGCGGTATAGATATTGCCGTTTGCGCGGGCAGTTACTGTCCGTTTGAAAGCTGTGATTTGCTTATAGCAAACGACGGAAATATAAATTGCCAGAGTAAATTTAACGCTTACTTCAACGCTCGCGGGTACAAATACAATACGTACGATTACGGAGATTTGACTTTTAAAATTTCGGGACGAGCGCTTTATTCAACCGACGGTTACGCAAAGCGCGCTTACGTAAAATAAGCAGGGATTACTTCCCTGCTTTTAAATTTGCAAAGTATTTTTTATTGCTTAAAAAGTTTACGTTGCCGGGCTTTATTTTGCCCGCCATTTCGTTGTACTCCTCGGCTTTTGCGTATTCCCCCTTTTTATCGTACAGCACGCATAACTGCATATAAGGGATAAAACCGCAATAGTCGCGGTTGAAAAAGCCGCCTTGCTTTTCGTCCGAGGGCGCGGTGAGAGCCGCATTGTACCAGTAAATTGCGCTGTCCCACTCGCCTTTATCCATAAAGTTTTCGCCGAGAATACAGCAAACCTGCGCGCTCGGCGGCGAAATTAGAAAGCTTTTTAAAAGCGAAGGCAACGCCCTTTCGTCGTTTAAAGCCTTATACGCCTGATACAAATTTACACAGGCTTCCGTCTTGTTGACTGACCAGCCGTTGCCGTTTAAAAAGTCCTCTAAAACGGCGGCGGATTCGAGATACATTTTGTTGAACAAAAGCTCTCTGCCGTAGTAAAACTTTTGCCTTTCGTCAAGCTGAACGCCGTCTGCGATTTGTTTTTGAAGTATGCGCAAATTGCGCATAGGCTCGTTTTCCTTAATTTTTTTATGAAATATAGCCGCGTCCGAATAGAGGATATTTCCGCGCGGCGTTACTACCTCATGCACTGCTCCCGAAAACTTATAATTTTTATCGCGCCTGAAAATGCGCTCGCGGTTGTAAACGAAAGTCGGAATGCCGCTGTCGAACGCGGCGGCATACGGCAACATTGCCAT
>JAIDRX010000009.1 GCA_029061495.1 Clostridia bacterium | reverse complement strand
AAATATTATAACATACTAAAAAACAAAAAGCAAACATTCGTTTTGAATTATTTGCTTGTTTTTAATATTTTTTTATTATATAATAATAAAAAGAGGAGAGGACAAAGATGAAAGAATGGGAAGGGCAGAAATGCGTTTTATATGAAAGGGAGTGTATCGGTTGTCTCGAATGTGAAACCTGCGATTTAGACCCCAAGAAAATTTGCGATAACTGCGGTAAATGTTTGAATATTCAAGACGACGCGGTAATAAAAATCGATAAAATAATTTTAAAGGATGACGATTAAGTCATCCTTTTTTTCATTAATATTCGTCGCGTTTTAATTTTACTTTTCCGGCAACGGCGCGACGGTTATCGTCGCTTATAGCGGCATAATGCTTCCTTGTGGTGTTGACATCTTTATGCCCTAAAACGTCTGCCACTATATAAATATCTCCGGTAGCTTTATAAAGCTGCGTGCCGTAGGTAGAACGCAGTTTATGCGGAGAAATTTTTTTAAGAGGGGAGACTATCTTAGCATATTTTTGAACAAGATTTTCAACAGCGCGGACGGTAATTCTGCTTTTTTTGTTTGAAACGAATAGGGCGTCGGGCTCTTTTATAACTTCAGAAGTTTGTTCTTTATATTCAATGTAACGCTTTAACGCTGCAGCAACGTCGTCATCGAAGTAGAGTATAGTTTTATTTCCGCCCTTGCGCGTTACAATAAAAGAGTTATCGTTGAAATTCAAATCGTCGTTATTAAGCCCGACTAACTCGCTGATACGGATACCTGTACCTAAAAACAGCATTAAAATAGCGCTGTCGCGTACTTTATTCTTTTCATGATAAGCCATCTGATGAGAGGTAAGCCCTGTTCCGCTTTCGGCAATATCTATTATTCCGAAAACCTCTTCAGAGTCGAGCCTGATTATTGGCTTTTCATGCAGTTTGGGTGTAGCAACCTTTGCCGAATTGTCAACACCGATAAAGCCTTTATTAAAAAAGTATTTAAACATAGCACGGACGGAGGAGAGCTTGCGTGCCTTAGCACGCTCGTTACAAGTATGTTCTTTTCCGTTAAAGCGGTAGTGGGAGAGGAAGCTTAAAAAATACTCAATATCTGTGCTTGTAATTTGCTCCATATCATTGAGAGTAAAATCTTTAACATCTTTGCCTTTGAATCTCTTTTCTTTCAAAAAGTAAAAGAAAATTTTTAAGTCATGAGCATAGTTCAATCTCGTAAGCGTACTGGTCTGACTGTCTATAGCAAGAAAGTAATCACTGCAAAAAGAAGGCAACTCGTTTTCAAGCAGTCTCTCGATTGTATCTAAATTTTTATTGTTCCTCTGAACGTAGTAATTTTCACCCATAGCCTAATTATAAACCCAAACGGTGTGATAAGTCAACCACAAATTTTACGAATAATTGAAATTAAAGAGGACTAAAAATGTGCCCTCCGCTCTTAATATTACATTTTTGAGGAGTATATGCAACTATTCGTAAAACACAGCTTTTACGAATAGTAAAGTATAAAATTGACTGCCGGATAGGGGTTATACGCTAAACATTACACACATTATTTACGGGCAAAATGTCGTAAATTTTATTGTAATTAATGAAAGGTTAAATGTTGTATTTATCTAAAAAGCACTAAATTATGTCTAACATAGTACATAAAAAAGACCGCGTTTTGCGGTCTTTTTTATGTTATTGCATTATTTCTATTTATCTGATTTTAAAGGCTTTAAATTCCAGATGTTTGTAGCATAGTCGTTAATTGCTCTATCTGCAGCAAAGATTCCCGCAGCGGCGATATTTCTTAACGACTTTTTATTCCAGGACAGTTTGTCGGTAGAATACAGTTTAGAAATTTTTTGCTGAGCTTGATTATATGCACCGAAGTCTGCCATACACATATAAGGGTCAGCAACGGGCGAGTCTGTCAGCAGATAATTTGCAATGTCTGCAAACGATTCTCCGTTAAAGCCGATTATCAAAGCCTCGATAATTCTTCTGAGTCTGGGAGATTCGTTATAATACTTGCTTGAGCTGTAACCTGCGCGCCATACTGCATCAACTTCATTAGCTTTCAAACCGAATATGAATATGTTTTCGTCACCGACAACCTGGGCCATTTCAACGTTTGCACCGTCGAGAGTTCCTATTGTTAAAGCGCCGTTAATCATAAACTTCATATTACCGGTACCGCTCGCTTCTTTTCCTGCAAGAGAAATCTGTTCGGAAACTTCAGACGCGGGCATAAGTTTTTCAGACATTGATACGTTATAATCTTCCATATATACAACGTTCAGTTTCTGGTGGATCTTAGGATTTTTCTTTATGTCCTCTGCAAGGAAGTTGATAAGCTTAATTATCTTTTTAGCCATATCATAACCGGGAGCCGCCTTTGCGCCGAATATATAAGTTTTGGGCACAACCTCAAGCTCGGGATTATCGATTAAATCAAGATAAGTATCGATTATGTTTAAGACATTTAAAAGCTGGCGCTTATACTCGTGCAAGCGCTTTGCCTGAACGTCAAACAGTGTTTCAGGATCGATAATCAAATTCTGCTTTTTCCTTGCAAAATCCGCAAACTGCTTTTTCTTGATTGCCTTAATTTCGTCAAGACGGGCAAGAACAGTTTTATCGTCCTCAAACTTTTTAAATTCGGCAAGCTTAGAGCCGTCAAGCTCGAATCCGTCGCCGATACACTCTGTAAGTAATGCTGCAAGTTCGGGGTTAGACTGGTTGAGCCAACGCCTGTGAGCTATACCGTTTGTAACGTTTGTAAATTTTTCGGGTGTAAAGTCGTAAAAATCTTTGAATACAGACTCTTTAATAATCTCACTGTGCAGCGCAGAAACTCCGTTGACGCTGTGTCCGCCGTAAACAGAGAGATTCGCCATTTTAATGCGGTCGTGTTCGATAATCGACATGCGCGAAATCTTTGCCCACTCACCGGGGAACCTGTTCCAAAGCTGTTCGCAAAGCCTTCTGTTAATTTCTTTGATAATCGAGTGAATTCTGGGTACAGTTCTTTCTATAAGATCCTCCGCCCATGTTTCCAATGCTTCGGCAAGGACAGTGTGGTTCGTGTATGCGCAAGTTGCCGTAGTAATTGCCCAAGCCTGATCCCAGTCGTAGAAATACTCGTCGATAAGTATTCTCATAAGCTCAGGGATAGCCATTGCCGGGTGCGTATCATTGAGGTGAATTGCCGCAAGCTTTGGTAAATCTCTAAGATCGCCGTATCTGTGCTTATGGTCCTGAACTATATTTTGAATTGACGCAGAACATAAGAAATACTGTTGTTTAAGACGCAAGGACTTGCCTGCGGTATGGTTATCTGCCGGATAGAGTACTTTGGTTAAGAGGTCCGCATCGTTGTCTTCAGTAAGTGCCTGATAATATTCGCCCTGTGAAAACAACTTCATATTGAAGTCCTGAACGGGTTTAGCCTTCCAAAGTCTTAATACGGAAACCGCTTCGCTCTTTTTACCGGAAATCATCATATCGTAAGCGACGGCCTCGATTTCTTTACAGTTTACGTAATTCGTCTGAAGTCCGTTTTCCGTCCACTTCTCCTCTATCTGACCGTTAAATCTTACGATAAAGGACTTATCTGATCTTTGCGTAAGCCAAACTTCTCCGCCGGGCAGCCACGTATCGGGAAGCTCCATCTGCCAACCGTCTACGATTTTCTGCTTGAAAAGACCATACTCGTATCTCAACGAATAGCCCATTGCAGGATAATCGCCAGTAGCAAGCGCGTCCATAAAGCACGCGGCAAGTCTTCCTAAGCCACCGTTGCCGAGGCCTGCATCGGGTTCAAGCTCGTAAAGCTCTTCAAGGCTGACCCCGTAAGACGATACGGCTTTTTCAAAGACCGACGTCACGCTGAGATTATACAGGCTGTTTTTCAACGAGCGGCCGAGCAAGAATTCCATGCAAAGATAATAAACTCTCTTTGCTCGTTTTGATTTGATTTTTTTATGGAATTGCTGTCTTTTTTCAAGTAAAATATCCCTTACGGACATTACCACAGCTTTATAAATCTGGTCTTTGGTCGCTTCCGCAGGGCTTACGCCGAAATAACGCGAAAGTTTACCCTTGATAAAGTCCTTTACCTCTTTTTCGGTAATAGTATTACTCATTATGTTCTCCTGTTTAAGTAAATTTATTTAAGCATATCGTAATAGAGAGCTTCGTAATCTTTTGCCGAATGACTCCAACTGAAATCTGTCGTTGCCGCTCTGTACATAAGTTTTGCCCACTCTGCTTTGTTTTTATAAGCAGAAACAGCCTCTCTGATAACGTACAACATATCGTGCGCGTTATAGTTTGAGAAAGTATAACCGTTTTCAAGCGGCTTGATGCTGTCGTAAAGACCGCCGGTTTCCCTTACTATGGGAACCGTGCCGTAACGGCAAGCAATCATTTGTGAAAGGCCGCAGGGTTCCGACTTCGAAGGCATAAGGAAAATATCTGCGCCCGAATAAATTTTTCTTGCCAAATCGCCGTTAAACTGAATATTTGCACTCATTTTGTCGCTGTATCTGTATGCAAGATCGCCGAAAAATCCTTCAAAATGAGCGTCGCCCGTACCGAGGATAACTACCTGCACGTCGTCCTGCAAAAGATCTTCTATTACGTTTGTTACAAGGTCAAGCCCCTTATGCGAAACAAGGCGCGATATTAAAGCAATTATCGGCGTTTCAGATTTTTGGGGCAACCCGAGCATTTTCTGAAGCTCACGCTTACAAACCGCCTTATTACTGAAATCTTTAGGCGTATAGTTTGCAAACATATGGCTGTCAAGCTCGCAGTTATAACCGATATCGTCTATACCGTTTAAAATACCCGTAAGCTTGAACTCGTTCTTTCTTATTATTGGATCAAGTCCGTGCGCGAAGTACGGATCTTTAATCTCCTGCGCATATCTGGGGCTAACGGTTGAAAATCTTTCGCAGCACTCGATTGCGCCCTTCATAAGGTTAATCGAATTGTTGTACTCTACAAGATACTGATACGTACCGTAAATATCGAACAGGTCGCCGAGCAAATCAAGCGAATACTGTCCCTGATATTCTATGTTATGTATGGTGAAAAGCGCTCTTATAAACTGATATTCGGGCCTGAAACAGTAATTGGTTTTAAGATATATCGCCGCCAAAGCCGCCTGCCAGTCATGGCAATGCATAACGTCGGGATAGAAATTTAAGAAAGGCATTATCTCTAAAACACTCTTAGAGAAGAACGCAAACCTCTCACCGTCGTCGTAATATCCGTAACAGCCGGGGCGCTTAAAGTAAAACTCGTTATCGATAAAGTAGTACGTTACGCCGTCCTTTTCATACGAGAATATACCGCAGTACTGGTTTCTCCATGCAAGGTGAACGTAAAGATTGCCGAGATAGTTAAACTTATCCCTATACTCCTTTTTGATATCCGAGAACAGAGGAATTACCACTCTTACGTCAAACTTACCGGTTGCCGCAAGTGCCGTAGAAAGCGAGCCGATAACTTCGGCTAGTCCGCCCGTTGCTATAAACGGCGTGGACTCTGAAGCTACGAATAATATCTTTTTCTTTTCTTCCGCCTTTTCTACCGTTTTTACGGTTTTAGGTGCGGTTGTAGTAGGTTTTTTTGCCGACTTTGTCGCCGGCTTTTCCGCAGCGGATTTAGCCGAAGCTATTTTAGGTTTTGTTGTTTTTGTAGTTGATTTAGTAGCGGTTGCCATAATATTTCTCCCTTATTTATATAAGCGAGCCCTTGTTTATAAAGTAGGGCTGCAGCTCGCAACCTGCAAGCACTCTGTTATCTCGGATTACGGAATCTTTATCGCTTACAACGTAAGCAAGATTACAATTTTCCCCGACTATATTTTCAGACATTATTATGCAGTTTTTAACTACCGTACCCTTTCCTATCTTAACGCCGCGGAACAGAATACAGTTTTCAACCGTACCTTCGATAAG
>JAIDRX010000089.1 GCA_029061495.1 Clostridia bacterium | reverse complement strand
CCGTTTACGGTGCGCCGCCTTTTATTTAATTATTTGGTACCAACGCGCCGTTGAAGTTTGCAAGCGCGCCCTGCAAATACGTATCGGGGATTTTGCCTGTAATTACGCTTTCGCAAATAAGCACTTCGATAGTAGAAGCTAAGTTCGTGCTTTTTGACGGCATAATTATGGATATATCCGAGACTATTTCAAGATACAGAGAGTGCTTTGTCTGGTTAATACCCGCGTCCAAAAACTTTGAAACGAAGCGGCACTCTACGTTGCTTATGGGGATAATTTTGATATTAATTTTTTTACCGAAACCTGCAAGCGCTTCTACCCCCGTAAGCGCGCCTATGGGTACCATTATTCCCTCCGCGCTCATCTTTGTCAGATTTTCCTGCGAGAGATACGCCGTATCCCTCGCTATTCTGTTTATTTTAAGCGAGTCGGTCGTGATAGAAGTAACGTTGCCCGCCTCGTCTCGCGCGATGGTTATTAAGTCCTCGTAACGGATAGCGTCGTTAAGCGTGTAATATATAGCATCGTTTACGGCGACGGTCGTAATAGAACGAATGGTTGCCTCGCTTATCGATATCAGCACGCGCGTAACGTTGCGCTGAAAATAGATAAGCGTGGCAACCGCAAAAAGACATATAAAAACCAAAAGAATTTTAAAACGCTTAAACTTCCTGTTTTTTGCCGCCATACAATATTGTATTTTCGGCGGACAAAGTTTATTAACCGTTAATTAAAGGAACTGCACGTCGTACTTTTCTTCGGTGTGGCAATATTTGCAAAGCAGCTTTTTGACTATTAAAGTCTCCGACGAATATATAACCTCAGCCTCTTCAAAGTCGTGACAGAATAACTGCCCGTCCTCGCCGCAGAAATCACAGTTATACCACAACGAACCGCCGCAGTTGCCGTTTGCCCTTTCTTCCTCTATAAGTTGATTTAAAAAAATCCTATGATTTTCGTCAATATTGTGCTCGTAAATCTTCTCCGTATGTTTGCACCGCGTGCACTTGCGTTCGGTATAGGCGCAAGTGTTTTTTTCACGCAAGAGACTTACGTTATTGTTTTTATAATACTCAATCGTTTCGGGAGAAAGCTCGTCGTACTCTTCCTGCGTAAAAAGTCCGATATCGACAAGCGTTGCTTCGTACATCTCGTGATATACCGGCGTGCCGTAATCGTGAGCTTCAACGTCTATTCTTTGCGAAGAAACGTTGTCGCATACCGTGCATTTCTTGTTAATGAATAGCGACGAGCACGTCGCCGTATAAGAAGTTGAATTTTCATCGTACGTGTGCGGCAACGTATCGGTGTATTCGTATTTCGTGTCCATACATTTTATACAGTTATAAACTGCTTTTATACCCTTTTCCGAACAGGTGGCAGGGCGCAGGGAAGAGCTGTTTCTGTCCCTTATCCACATATGATTACAATTTTTTTGAACGTTGTTCGCCAATTCGCAGCCGGCAAAAGAAAACGTGCAAGCAAAAACCATTATGACGGCGGCTAAAACGAATATGATTTTCTTTTTCATTTTTCACCTCAAATACATTATACGGTATAACCGCTGTTTTGTCAAGATTTGAGCCTGTCCGTCTTTGAGGTAATAAATGGGCGCGCCGCCAAAAAACGGTGCGCCTTAAAATCAATTGCGTTTTGTTTTAGATTTGAATATCAAAGCCATTATAAACGAGAAAACAACCGCAGCGGTTACCCCTGCGCTGGCGGCGGCAAGCGAACCTGTTACCGCGTAGAAAAATCCCTTTTCAGCGCCGCGCATTGCTCCGTTTGCAAGCAGGTACCCGAAGCCAGAGATAGGCACCGTTGCGCCCGCGCCCGCAAACTCAACCAAGGGCTGGTATACGCCTATCGCGGTCAACACGACCCCCGCAAGCATAAAGTATACTAAAATTTTGCCCGCCGTTAAATCGGTAAAATTTATAACGATTTGCGCTATAAGGCAAATACCGCCGCCTACGGCGAAAGCCTTTAAATAGGCGAGAAATACAGCTAAAATTTCCTGTCCCATATTAAATCTCCAACTCCACAACGTGGCTTATGCAAGGAATTGACTCTCCCTGCCCCGACGAAATTGTGGAAAGCAATGCGCCCGTTGCGGCGAACAGCACGCGCTTATAAAGGCCCGCGCGCATTTTCGAAAGAACGTACGAGTTTAAAACTACCGCCGAGCAGCCCGCGCCGCTTCCGCCTTGAAACTCGTTTTCGATTACCTTGTAAACAATTTCTCCGCAGTCGACGTGAATATCGGAAATGTCGTATCCCTTTTCCCAGCACAAATCTTTGACTATACGGCTGCCAAGCACGCCCAAATCGCCGGTTAAAACCATATCGTACTCGTCGGGGTCTCTCCCCGTATCCTTAAAGTGCTGCATTATGGTATCCGCCGCCGCGGGCGCCATTGCCGCGCCCATATTGTTTACGTCGGTTACGCCGAAGTCGCACACCCTGCCCATCGTCGCGCTTGAAATTTTTATTCCTTCTGTAGCGCTTTGAATTACGCAACTGCCCGCGCCCGTAACCGTCCACTGCGACTGAGGGGGGCGCGTTGTACCCTGTTCGAGAGGGAAACGGTACTGTCTTTCCGCGGAAGCGAAATGACTGCCCGTCGCCGCAACCGCGCGCTTGACGTAGCCCGCGTCAACCATCATAGCCGAAAGCATTATGCTCTCGCTCATAGTAGAACAAGCCGAGTACACGCCTAAAAAGGGGAAGTTATAATCCCTTGCGGCAAAGCTTGCGGAAATAATCTGGTTTAACAAATCGCCAGAGACTAAAACGTCGATATCCTTTTCTTTAAGACTGCCCTTTTCAATTGCAAGCGAAATTGCGTTGGTAAGCATTTTGCACTCGGCTTTCTCGAAGGTGCTTTCCTCGTACATATCGTCTTCGAGGGTAATATCCGCGTATTCGCCGATTATCCCTTCCTTTTCCTTACTGCCGCAAATTGCGGCGAAGGAGGTTATGCGAGGTTTGTTTTTAAAAAATATAGTGTTTCCCTTTTTCATCAGATAAAATAGTAGATAATACCGACAAGCGCGCCCGAGAATACGCCGAACACGATAATAGGTCCCGCAACCGTGAACATCTTTGCCGCCATGCCGTATATCCACCCCTCCGTTTTAAACTCTATCGCGGGCGAAGCAACGCTGTTTGCAAACCCCGTAATAGGGACTATTGAACCCGCGCCAGCGTGTCTGCCTATCCTGTCGTACAAGCCTAAGCCCGTCAAAAGACAGCCGATAAATATGAGGATAACCGAAGTAGTCCCCGCAAGTTCGTCGCCGGTTAGCCCCGCATATTCTAACATAAAGCGGATAAACTGACCTATACAGCAGATAAGTCCGCCGACGCCGAAAGCCGCCGCGCAGTTTTTTAAATGCTGTGTGGGCGGGTCCTGCGTTTTTACGTAGTTTAAATAGTTTTTGTTATAGTTGTCCTTTGTCTTGCCTGTCATTCTTTTCTCCGCCCTGCTTTATGGTTTTTACGTAAGACTCGCGTTCGTCGCGGCGCGAAAGGTCGTATTCTTTTCTCATTGTCTGAAAGCCCTGTTATTGAAGTATAGAGTCATTTTTTCGGGCATGACGTGCGCCATTATGCGGTAAGCAGAATTTTTAAATCCGCTTGCCTTTACTACGGGAGGCTTGTCCGTTAATAAAAGCTCGTAAATGCCTTCCGCAACCAGCGCGGGCGACATACCGCTCTGCTCCATTTTTTCAAGCGCGTTCACCGCCTTATTGACGTCCTGAGCGTAGCTTTTGTTTTCCTCGTCGGTATAGACCTTGCGTTTGAACGTAAAGCCCGTCGCCGTACCGCCGGGGAGGTACGCCGTAACCTTGATGTTGTAGGGCTTTAGCTCGGAATAAGCTTCGCGCACCAACATTTCGAGCGCGGCTTTCGAAGCCGAATAGAACGCGTCGAAAAGTATGGGTATATCTCCGCCCAGAGAGCCGACCAATATTATTCTTCCGCCCTTGTCCTTCATAAAGGGAATTGCCGCCTGCATAGCTTTAAGCGCGCCGAAAAAGTTTACGTCGAAAAGGTATCTGTAATCGCTTTCCTTTGCATACTCTATGGGCGCCGCCATAGAAAAGCCCGCGCAATAGATTAGCACGTCAAGACCGTACTTTTTGCCCGTTGCCGTAATAGCGTCCGTAAAAGTGCTGCCCGATGTTACGTCCGCCACGATATTTTTAACCTTGGCGTTTTTGCATGGAGTGCGCGAAATGTTGATAACGTTCCAGTTGCGGTTTGCAAGGCGCAGACAGGTTTCGCAACCTATCCCCGAACTGCCTCCCACAACTATTGCCGTTGACTTGTATTTTTTTTCCATACACCTATATTGCGGAAATTGCGGAAAATTTATACAGTCCGCGCACAAAAAAACGGCGGATATACCGCCGCAAAAATAGAGTTTAACCGAAAGCTATGTCGAGTATCATCATGAGCGCGAAGCCGAAAACTATACCGACAGTGGCTTTTATTTTTCCTTCCGAGAAGGACTCGGGAATCATTTCAGAGCAGACTACCGCCATCATTGCACCCGCCGAAAAGGAAAGCGCCCAAGGAAGTATTCCGCTTGCAAGCGTTACGGCAAGCGCGCCTATCACGCCCGCGACGATTTCTACCACACCCGAAAGCTGACCTATAAAAAACGACTTGACTCTGCCCATTCCGTTTGCCCGCAGTGGAAATGCAACGCACATGCCTTCGGGGAAGTTTTGTATACCTATGCCGACGGCAAGCATCAAAGCGCCGACGGCTTCAACGTTACTGCCAGCCGACAGTGCGCCGAACGCAACGCCTATTGCCATTCCTTCTGGGATATTGTGCATTGTAACGGCTATGCACATTACCGCGCAGCTTTGCTTTTTGGCGTTGCCCGCAAATAAATTGAGTTTACCAGTAACGATATCGGTAACAATTATCAAAAGTCCGCCGAGCACGAATCCTGCCGTTAAAATAAGATACGAGTACTCTTGTACCAGCTCCATCGCGGGCATAAGTAGAGAAAAGAACGTCGAGGCAAGCATTATGCCCGCTGCACTGCTCATCATAAGCGAAAAAGTTTTGTTGCCTACGTTTTTACAAAAAATAACGAGCAGTGCACCCGCCGCCGTCAACGCCCAGGTAAACGTTGTAGCGAGTAGCGCCTGCTGCCATCCCGATAAATTATAAAACCATTGCACAAGTGTTTCTCCGAGTAAAAATAACAGTTACTTTATTATATGATTTTACCGTTAAAACGCGTGAATGGCTTTACTGTATAAAGAAAATACGCACTTAAATGGTGCGCACCGAAAGATTTTTATAGGTTGTGAATTTTATAGTGTAGCCGTTGGTTTCCTGCGGCTCGCTTTCGTATACAAGTTTGAAATTCGAGTTTTTATCGAGGTTTTCAAAAAACGCATCCGCGCCGCCAACCGCGTCAACCTTGGTTACCAGTACTTCGCTGCAATAGGGCAAAAGCGTTTTATACATCATAGCGCCGCCTATTACAAATACCTTGTCCGAATCGTACTTCGAAATTTCAGAAAGCAGCTCGTCCAAAGAGCGGACGATTTTACAGTCGTCCCTGTCCTCTCCGTCTGGATACAAAACAATATTTGTGCGGTTTTTTAAGGGGTTGCCGCCGGGGAAAGACTTTAACGTATTCGAACCCATTACCACTATGTTGCCCGTCGTAGTTTCCCTGAAAAATTTCATATCGGCGGGGATAGAAAACATAAGCGAGTTGCTTTTGCCAATTCCCCACTCTTTGTCAACGTGTAAAATTGCTTTCATAGTTACTCCGCTACAGGTATATCGTACTTTTTGTCGTTATACTTATAATCTACAAGCTTAAAGCTGTCTACGGTGAAGTCGTAGAAATTTTTCACGCTTTTATCTACTTCGAGCTTAGGTGCGGCAAGGCGCGGCATTTTTAAAATTTCTTCAACTATGGGAACATGCCTGTCGTAAATATGCGCGTCCGCGATAACGTGAACAAGCTCGCCTGCTTTTAATCCGGAAACCTGCGCAAGCATTATTAAAAGCACCGCATACTGAACGACGTTCCAGTTGTTTGCCGTTAGCATATCGTTAGAGCGCTGATTTAAAATTCCG
>JAIDRX010000088.1 GCA_029061495.1 Clostridia bacterium | reverse complement strand
GAGCTGCTGAGCGGACTTGAACCGCCGACCTCATCCTTACCAAGGATGTGCTCTACCGACTGAGCCACAGCAGCAAAATTTAGTTTACTTGAATATTATATTTTAATTAAACCGTATTGTCAATAAATTTTAACGGACAATATAAAATTTACAAGGTAAAAAATGACTAACGATCTTGAAAAGACAGCCGTTAAGGTATCAATAGTAACTATTATAATTAATGCGGCACTGTCAGTGTTTAAATTATTTGCGGGTATATTCGGTCATTCGTACGCGCTTATTTCCGATGCTATACATTCGGCTTCAGACGTTTTTTCAACGGTGATAGTATTAATCGGCGTTAAAATATCCGCGAAAAAGGCCGACAAAAAGCATCCGTTCGGGCATGAAAGGTTTGAATGCGTAGCGGCGATAATTCTTGCTGCTGTGCTTTTCGCGACTGGCGTGTATATTGGATATAAGGGTATATCCGATATTGTAACGGGCAATTATAAAAACTTTGCCGTGCCTGGTATTATTGCACTGGTTGCCGCCGCCGTTTCTATCGTCGTCAAAGAGGGAATGTTTTGGTATACCATAAAGGCGGCGAAAAGAGTTAACTCGTCCGCGCTGAAAGCTGACGCATGGCATCACCGTTCGGACGCGCTTTCCTCGATAGGAAGTTTGGTTGGCGTCATAGGCGGACTGTGTGGAGTTAAGATATTAGACTCTATTGCCTGCATAATAATTTGTCTGCTTATTTTAAAAGCCGCGATTCAGATATTTATAGATGCAATAAAGAAGATGACGGACGAAGCCTGCGACGAAAAGACGGAAGGCGAAATAAAAAGCTTTATCGAGTCGTGCGAGGGGGTTGAACGCGTTGACGAGCTTTTAACGCGTATGTTCGGTAACCGCATTTACGTTATTGCGGAAATCGCTTGCGATAAAGATTTGCCGCTTTTAAAAGCGCATGAAATTGCCGAACAAGTCCACAGCGGAATAGAAGAGAGGTTTCCGCTAGTCAAGCATGTAACCGTTCACGTTAACCCTTATACTGAAGATAATCAGCAATAACATAATTTCGACAAATTTTTTCCAGTTTTGAAAAAATACTTGACAATATATATCAGTATAATTATAATGATATATAGAAACGGAGGGTACCCTCCGTTGTGTGCTGTGCACACAACGAATAGTGCTTGTCGTTTTGTTGATTTGGGTAATGTTTTATTGCATTATAAATAATAAAAGGGAGAGCAGAAAAAATGTTTTGCAAGAATTGCGGAAAAGAGATAAACGACAACGCAGTTGTTTGTCCTCATTGCGGCGTTCAGGTTGCACACGTGCAGGTAAACAATTCAAATTCCAATGAAAGCAACACTATAGCTATCGTCGGATTTGTATTTGCATTCTTTATGCCGTTGATAGGCTTAATTTGTAGCTGTATCGGCTATAAGAGAGCTAAGAACGAGGGAATGAACAACAAGGGACTTGCGATTGCCGGTATCGTTATCAGCGCTATAGCTGTTGGTTTCTATGTGTTGCTGTTTGTAATCATTCTCGGCGTTGGTGGCTGTGCGGCTTGCGCGGCAGCTTCTAGTGCGGCACTTTAATTAATTAATCAATAAAAAAAGCGGACGGTTTAACCGTCCGCTTTTTTTATTTCAAGCTTCTAATGAGTAATAATTATAGCTTGTACATCATAGAATTTACAAAACGATGTTATCGAGTTTTAGGAGGTAAAATATGCCCACGATCATTTCATGGAATACTCAAGGCAATTGTTTAACAAAACTTTCTGAAGCACATGAAATGCTGTTTTCGCCGGCAAGAGATAATATAATAATGATTCAAGAAGCCGGAAATATTCAACTTGAAAATATCAATTTCGGTAGACAAAGAGAACCAAACTATCATAACTTTAATTCTCGTTTTTTTGAGCAACAGGATGCGTTAAATATCAGATGCACGACAGGGATGCTTGTAGAGGACAGTTACGTTAACCGGTCGGAAATTTTTCAATATGCATTTTTGAGAAGGCCGATAGTTTGTTGTGAGTTCTTAAATGGAAACGAAAAATATGTTTTTGCAACCGTTCATTTAACTGCCAACGCTCAGGCTGCGGCACAAGAACTTATTGATATTAATTTGGCATTCAGAAATCAATATGATAGAGGCGTTAAATGGATAGTTATAGGAGACTTTAATTGTCAGCCTAACGAAATTAATTCAAACATACCAATTAATATATCTCATCCGCACAGGGCTACACATCGGAGCGGCAGAATATTAGATTATGCAATATATTCAGATTCTTTGAGAGGAAGGATTCAAGTAAATTTTGGTGGGGCGAGTGGGTATCCGAGTGTTCCTTTATGCAGCGACCATTATCCGATTTATTGTAGATTTTAAAACTATGCAACAGCTTGTTTCAATTTGTAAATTTATTATGGAGGTAAACTATGCCGTCAACAATTCCTTACGACCCGTCAATAGCTTTGGGAAATATCGTGGATCCCGTTAAGCTTGACCAGCTTAACAGGATAGCTGAAAGACAAGCACCGATAGACGCAGCCGAAAACAATTTAAACTCGCTCATTTCCCTTAAACACAGCATTGATACAACTATTAAAGAACTTGCGAATATGAGCATAGACACACACGAGCTTTCTAAAAAGAGCGAAGAAATAAGCGCGGATATTACAAAAGCGGCAGTCGCCTATGCAGAAGAAAAGCTTAAAGGCAAAATTGATATTCAGAAGATTCAGTCGGAGGTGGTTGTAAATTCAAGTTGGGAAAGCCCTATCGACTATAACCGCACCGAGATAAAGAAAATGCCTCTGTCAGCAGACTCGATGAATATGAACGTTCAGTACTTTTCATTCGACCGCAACAGTCAGAACTCGAATACGCAGAGCAGCAGTATAGGAGACTTTATAAGCTCCGAATTTAAATTTCTTGGCAACGAATTTTCCGATCAGGCGTCAAAAGCTGCCCAAAGCCAGATTCATAGCCAGTATTCCCGCCACGATATATCCGGTACGCTGGTTATTGCCGTCAGTTGCACGCATAAAGACGCGGCGCTTTTGGCGCCTTGCGTTATCGATACCGATAAGGCGATAAGGGTCTGGAACAGTATTTTCCGTGACGACTCGCTTAAAACCGACGACCCTAAAAAAGTAATTGAAACAGCAACAAGTACTGATACCCAAAAAGAAAAATCTCTTGCAATCGTTTCGGGTGCAACGTACGGTTCAAGCTTCGTAGGAATGGTGCATATTTTAAATACGCAGAAAAATACAGCTTCCGAAGCTATGCGCTCTACTATGGAAAGTATTCAGGCGCAGGTAAAATCAAATGCCTGGTTTGAGCATGCTGCGGGCGGGTTCGGCTTGAGCGCGCAATTTTCAAACGACGTAAAAAATCTGCTCAGTTTACAGGAGATATCTTCGCACTGCACTTTAACCACGCACGGTTCTATTCCGTCGATTAAGTCTAATCAGGTTAAAATGGCCGTAAAGGAATTTGCTTCTTTTGACGGAAAGTCGGCAATGAACGACCTTGCAGGTTTGCATAATGCGGTTGCATCGGACAAGGATTCCGTTGACGCCTCGGCTGAAAAGGCAAGACTCGGACAGCAAATGGTAACGCTTAAAAACGCTCAGATACAAGGCGTGCTTTCGGGATTGGATGAAATTGACGACGGTAATAATAAAATAATCGATATT
>JAIDRX010000087.1:6999-8920 GCA_029061495.1 Clostridia bacterium | reverse complement strand
ACCGAACGATAGAACATATCGAGCAATGCTTTAATTATATTTATAAATACCGCAACTACATTTTGGGGCTTTACCGCCATAGGCGAGCGGCATATATTGCCGAGACATACGAAAGCTACGTTTACCATCACTCACCTATTTTAAGTTTTTGCCAGGGCGTTCCCTGCGGAACGTAATTTTCAAGATAGCTGATAACGTCGTCATCGGTGGTAAAATAGGTGTAAAGTTCGTTGCATTTAAAGGTTATAAATTTGCGCTTGGTTACGGTTTGCATAAACTTTTCCAAATCGTCGTAGTAGCTTTCTATATTGAAAATTACGATAGCCTTATCGTGCCTGCCGAGCTGTTTTAAGGTGAGAACCTCGAAAAACTCTTCAAACGTGCCTACGCCGCCGGGAGCGATTATAAACGCTTCCGCGTCGTCCTCCATTATCTTTTTGCGCTCGGCCATGCTTTTAGTATAGGTCATTTTGTCGCACTCGCCGAAAAGCTCCTCCACGCCTTCGTCCCTGAAAAACTCTGGAACTACTCCGTGGACATAGCCTCCGCCGCGCTTAAAGCCGCGCGCCGCCGCTCCCATAAGCCCGGTACCGCCCGCACCGAACACGAGAGAGTGTCCTTTTTTTGCAAGCTTTTCGCCAAGCTTTTCTACCTCTTTTATATAGATATCGTCAATGTGCGCGCTCGCCGCGCCGAAAATACAAATCTTCATTTTTCTGCCCCGTAAAATTAAGTATTTACCTTATCATTATATAATATTATTAAAAATTTGTCAATGCACGCAGTATTTGCGCATATCATAAAATGAATCATGCAAATTTACGCTTACGACAGAGCCGCAGCGGCGGCTTACGCAAGGAAATGGGCTTTTGCAAGAAACCCTGCCTTTTACGACTTTAACAACATAGGCGGCGACTGTACGAACTTCGCTTCGCAATGCATTTACGCCGGCGCAAAGGTTATGAATTTTACGCCAACACTGGGCTGGTACTACTCAACCGTTAACAACCGCACTCCTTCCTGGACGGGCGTTCAGTACCTGTACGATTTTCTGATAAATAATCAGGGAATAGGTCCGTTTGCCGAGGAAGTGCCCCTTGACAAGCTTGAAATAGGAGATATAGTTCAGCTTGGCAGAGCCACGGGAGATTTTTACCACTCGCCCGTGGTCGTGGGATTTGCGCGCGGAGATATACTCGTCGCGGCGCACACTTACGACGCCTACAATAAACCCCTGTCCTCCTACCGCTACGAACAGGCGCGCGGAATACATATCCGCGGAGTTAGGAAATAAAAAATGCCCGCGGCGTTCGCCGCGGGCATTATTATTAATTTATTTACATTGCAGGTCCGGTAGCGGAAGGCGTGTATACGCGCGCGGCAAGCTCCTGATTTAAAGCGTACAGCCCTTTAGCGTCGTGGCCGAACATCTTCATCTTTTTAATCTGGTCTTCGGCGTTCTTTTCTTCCTCGCCCTGTTCTTTAATGAACCAGTCCAAAAACTGCATCGTCTTGAAGTCTTTCTGCTCGAACGCAAGCGAGTAGATATTGTTTATCAAAGACGTTACGTACTGCTCGTGCTCGTAGCCCGCGTTTAAAGGGTCGATATGCTCTTTAAAGATCTTATCGGGCTTATCTATTTTATCAAATGTTACGCGTACGCCGTTGTCAATAAGGTAGCGGCGCATCATCATTGCATGGTCGCGCTCTTCCTGAGCCTGAATTTCGTACCAGTGCGCAAAGCCGTCCAAGCCCTCGTCTGCGTAATAGTTTGCAAAGTCAAGGTAAAGATAAGCCGAGTACAACTCTTTGTTTACCTGTTCGTTCAATAATTTTGCGATTTTTTCATTTAACATAATTAACTCCTCCGTATGCGACTTTAATTTTATTACTTTAAATTAAAAAATGCAACGGAATAAAC
>JAIDRX010000087.1:0-6989 GCA_029061495.1 Clostridia bacterium | reverse complement strand
TAAACAAACCATTTTATAAATTATTACCGCACAAAAAGAAATTAAACCTCCGCCCCCGCAAAGTTTGCGAGGGCGGTATTACTTATTAAAATAATCAGTTTGTAAGTATAAACATTGCCACGAACAGTGCGGCTATTACCCAGGTTACGACGGAAATTTCTTTAATCTTACCCGTGCACACTTTTACAAGCACGCATGAGATAAGACCTATTCCTATACCGAAGGAAATTGAATATCCGAAAGCCATTACCGCAATAGTAAGGAACGCGGGCAATGCCGCCGCGGGGTTGGTCCACTCGATATCCCTGACTGCCGACATCATAAGCACGCCTACCCAGACGAGAGCCGCCGCCGTTGCACAGCTGGGGATAATTTTCGCTATGGGGCTTAAGAACAGGGCAACCGTAAAGCACAGCCCCGTAACGAGTGCGGTAAAGCCCGTTCTTCCTCCCGCCGCAACGCCCGAGGAAGCCTCGACGTAGGTCGTAACGGTGGTAGCTCCGCAAAGCGAGCCTACGCAGGTTGCAACCGCGTCCGAAAGCATACAGCGGTTAAGACGCAAAGGTGTACCGTCCTTGTCTACAAGTCCGCCCTTAGAGCATGCGCCGTACAGCGTGCCGAGAGTATCAAACATATCTATCATACAGAGCGACAGCGCGGATGTAATAATCAACACGACGAGCGCGCCCGCATTATTGTTCTGTAAATATTTTGAGAAGTTAAAGCCGTTTGCAAATACCTGACCTACCGACTCTTTACCCCAGTCGCCGAAAGCCGTAAACGGGTTATCTATCGTTAAGCCTTTGAATAGCGCGATACAGTCGGCGTCCTTCCATGCACAGCCGAGCCCTGCGAAAATGTAGTACAAAGCCGCCGCGCCAAGCATTCCCCAAAGTATACCTCCCTTTACTTTTTTGACCGAAAGCACGCATATAGCGATTACGGCAAGTAAAGTTATAACTCCCGCCATTGCGGTAAGGTAGTTTAAGTTTCCGCTTAAAACGTTGAACGAAGCAAAGCCTATCGAGCCCTCGTGCAAATTTACAAGCCCAGCGTTATTAAAGCCTATAAACGCGATAAACATACCTATGCCGACGGATATAGAGCCCTTTACCTCGTTAGGTATTGCCTGCAATATCTTTTTACGCAATCCTGTTGCGGTCAACAGCACGAAAATTATACCGTCTATCAGCACGAACACCATTGCGTTTGCGTAGGTGAAGCCCTCTATCTTTGCGAGCAACGTTCCCGTTATGTACGCCGTTGCGCCAAGACCCGAGGCCTGCGCAAGCGGCATTTTGGCAAGAAACGCCATCATCATAGTGCCCACTATCGCGCCGAGCGCGGTAGCTATGTAAACCGCGTTGAACGATACGAATGGATAAGTTACTAAGCCGTCTGCTTTTACGCCGTACATACCGGGCACGACCAACAGCGCGTAAACCATTGCCATAAATGTTGTAAGCCCTGCAATAATTTCGGTCTTTACGGTTGATCCGCTTGCCGTTATGCCGAAAAACTTATCGAGCCTGTTAGGTTTTTTAACGGAGTCTTGTCCGTCTGCGGGCTGAACTTCTGTTGCCGCAGATTCGGCAACCTCTTCCCGCACCTCTTCGGGCGGGTTTTGATTTTTGTTTTTCATATTCTCTCCTAAAATTATTTTTCGTAAATTTCGCGTTTCAAAATACCGATATAGGGCAACGAACGGTACTGCTGTGCGTAATCGAGACCGTAGCCCACGATAAATTCGTCGCCGACCTCGAAGCACGAATAGTCGGCTTTGATATCTACCTTTCTGCGCGCGGGCTTATCGAAAAGCGTAACGACGGTAAACGACTTTGCGCCGCGTCCGCATATTAAATCGCGCATTTTCGAGAGGGTGTAGCCCGAGTCAACTATGTCCTCGACGAGGATAACGTCCCTGTCCTCAACCGAAGCCGCCAAGTCCATTACGATTTTGGGCATGCCCGAGCTTTGCGACGACGAGCCGTATGACGAAACGGTCATAAAGTCGATTTGTACGGGAACTTCCATCGCCCTTACGATATCGCAGAAAAACATTACGCTTCCCTTCAGCACGCTGACCGCAAGGGGCTTTTTGCCCTCGAACTTTTTATCGAGCCAAGCCGCCGCTTCCTTTACCTTTGCCTTAATTTCTTCTTCGCTGTGAAGAATGCATTGCAAGTCTTTATTCATTTGTGTCTCCGAATAAAAATAAATATTTGTTACAGTATAGCACTTTTCGGCACGGTTTGCAATATTTCGACAAAAATTATTTTTGCGCCCCGATGTAACAAAAAGAAGGGCATTTTTAATATGATGTAGTATAACCTTAATTTTTTTCGGGTTGAAAGCGGGCGGCTTACGTCGCCTGCGTAATTTTGGAGGTAAAAAATATGTCATTTGACCAACGCTGCAGTGAATGCGGCTGCTGCCCCTGCCGTTGTACGCGTTTGAAAATATGCAAAATTAACGCTAACCCCTGCGCGAACGGAATTACCGGTCCCACCGGAGCTACCGGTCCTACGGGTCCGACCGGTCTGCGCGGAGCTACGGGGGCTAACGGAGCGACGGGCGCAACCGGCCCTATGGGCGCTACCGGTCCTACCGGTGCAAACGGAATAACAGGCCCCACCGGCGCACGCGGCGCAACCGGTGCAGACGGCGCTACAGGTCCCACCGGTCCTATCGGTGCTACGGGTGCGACGGGCTTAACGGGTGCAACCGGTCCCATAGGTGCCACCGGCCCTACCGGTGCAAACGGAGCCAACGGAGCGACAGGCGCTACAGGTCCTACCGGCGCTACCGGCGCAACCGGTCCTGCCGGTCCTACAGGAGCTACAGGTGCAGACGGTGAAGACGGAGCTACCGGCCCTACCGGACCCACAGGTGCTACGGGCGCAACAGGAGCAACGGGTCCTACCGGCGCTACCGGCGCAACCGGTCCTGCCGGTCCTACAGGAGCTACAGGTGCAAACGGTGAAGACGGAGCTACAGGCGCTACAGGCGCTACAGGCGCAACCGGAGCAACGGGCCCTACCGGCGCTACGGGTGCAACCGGTGCGGACGGCTTAATCGGTCCTACGGGTGCAACCGGTGCCGACGGTGCTGACGGTCCCACGGGTGCAACGGGCGCTACAGGTGCTAACGGCGTTACGGGTCCTACCGGTCCCACGGGCGCTACGGGTCCCGACGGTGCTGACGGTCCTACGGGACCTACCGGAGCTACAGGTGCTACGGGCGCTAACGGCGTTACAGGCCCCACGGGCGCAACCGGTGCTACAGGTGCTAACGGCGTTACAGGCCCCACGGGCGCAACCGGTGCGACGGGTGCTACAGGTCCTGCGGGAACAATTACTCCCGCGGCGGCAGTTCCCGACGTGGAAAGTACGCCTACGCCCGACGAAGTAGGAACTACTTTAAATCAATTGCTTGCATCTTTGCGCGCGGCAGGCTTTTTAGCAACTTAACAATAAACACTTAACGCTTAAATTTAATTAAAGAAGCCCGATTTTTTTAAATCGGGCTTTATATTTTGCGCGTCATTGACTATTAAGCGCCATTTTGATACAATCTAATAAAGAACTTGAATTTAAAAAATTGTAAAAAAGAAGAATTTTAACTTTATTTACATTTTTCTGCGTAAAAAACTAATTTTTTAAAAGTCATATTTATAAATTGGGGCAAAATTTATGTGTACTGCAGCAACTTACAAGACGAAAGATTTCTACTTCGGGCGAACGTTAGATTACGAATTTTCATATGCGGAAGAAGTTACGATTACGCCGCGCAACTTTACCTTCCCGCTACGCCATACCGATAAAATGGTAAAGCACTACGCTATGATAGGAATGGCTTTCGTACAGAATATCCCCCTCTACTACGACGCGGTAAACGAAAAGGGACTTTGTATGGCGGGACTAAACTTTGTTGGAAACGCTTTCTATAACGAGGTCGTTGCGGATAAAATAAACGTAGCGCAATTCGAGTTTATCCCATTTATCCTCGGCAAGTGCGCATCGGTTGACGAAGCGGTAAAGCTGCTTAAAAAGGTTAATATCACAAACACGCCGTACAGCGACAAGTTGCCGGTTGCACAGCTACATTGGATTATCGCGGATAAAGACAGGTGCGTTACTGTTGAAAACGTCAAAGACGGTATGAAAATTTACGACAACACCGCAGGCGTGCTCACGAACAACCCTCCCTTTAACGAGCAGATGTTTAACCTAAACAATTATATGAGCTTATCGCCGAGACAGCCTGAAAACTTATTTTCGGACAAGCTTGCGTTAAAGTCCTACAGCCGCGGCATGGGCGCTTTAGGGTTGCCGGGCGACTTATCCTCGCAATCGCGCTTTGTGCGGATTGCGTTTACTAAATTGAACTCGGTATCAGGCGATACCGAAGAGCAAAGCGTAAACCAGTTTTTCCATATTCTCGGGTCTGTCGAGCAACAGCGCGGCTGCTGCATAGTCGGCGAAAAAGAATATGAAATTACCATTTATACCTCCTGCTGTAACGCCAACAAGGGTTTATACTACTACACCACTTACGAAAATCACGGCATAACTGCCGTGGATATGCACAGCGAAAATCTCGAGGCAACAACGCTTTTCAGGTACCCGCTTGTAAAGTGTGAAAGGATAACCTATTGCAACAGGTGAAAGAGCGGCTCGGCTTTCCCCGAGCATTTTTGACAACGTAAAGACAATAATCTAATTTAAGCGTATTGACACATTATGTAATACGGATTATAATTATTGTAATAAATTTATTTGAGGTAACAATAAAAAATGAAACTGAAATTAGTAATTTTATTATCTGCGATAACTGCAATTTTTGCTTGCGCTATCGGATTAACCGCTTGCAGTAAAGACGAACAGCTTCGCTTTACTTTGAGCAGTGACGGCACTTACTACATATGCGAGTCGGGACGGAGTACAGGCTCTGACGCGGAGATAGTTATTCCTTCGGTTTACAAAGATAAGCCTGTTAAAGAAATAGGACACTTCGGGTGCGACAACCTTGAAAGCGTAACCATACCCGACAGCGTGATTACAATCGGCGAAGACGCGTTTTCCGGCAGTCCTAAACTTAAAAACGTAACGATAGGCAGCGGAGTTAAAGAAATCGCCAAGTTTGCTTTCGGCGGATGTACTGCTCTTGAAAGTATAACTATACCAGACAACGTAACTACTATAGGCGAGAGTGCGTTTGAACAATGTCATAATCTTAAAAACGTATCGTTAGGTAAAGGCATAACCGCTATTTCGGGCTATACCTTTAAAAGCTGTGAAAATCTTAAAAACATAGTTTTACCCGATACAGTAGAAATAATAGACGACTGGGCCTTCTGTCTTTCCGGCATTGAAAATATTACAATAGGCAACGGAGTAACTACGATAGGAGATAACGCTTTCAGAGAATGTACTAATCTGGTAAATATTATTATACCCGATACTGTAAAGGCAATTAAGGATTGGGCGTTCTGCGGTTGCAGTGGTCTTAAAACTATCGTTTTGGGAAGCGGAGTTGAAACTTTCGGGCAATACGTTTTCAGAAATTGCACTAATTTTCAAAGTCTATACTTCAAAGGTTCGTATGAGTATTGGGCGGAACACATTGCTACCAACTACGGAAGTGAAATTTACCAAAACGCCGTAGTGTATTTCTATTCCGAAACCCGACCTGCCGAAGATGGCAACTATTGGCGTTACGTCAACGGTGAAATTACCGTCTGGGAAAACGAATAATATATCAATCACCTTCTACCGTTAAAAACGATAGAAGGTGATTTTTTATTAAGGTGCGCAAGCCGTCGCTACGCTCGGACAATATGACGGGACGCAAGTCCCGATGTTATGTTCACACAAAACAGCGCGCCCTGTTTTAAACGGGGCGCGGCGCTTTGTGTTTATAGGACGAAATTAGTGCCCGGATGCTCATACATTTCAGCAAAACCATCGTTTGCAAAACTAGAAAATGTCGAGTATTTCGTTGCATTTATTGGCAATATTACCGTACTTAAAAAAGAAAATTTATTCTTATTAATGCCAAATATCTTTGTGAATATTTTTAATCTTCAGCACCGCCGCCGTTCAATACGACGGCATCGCCGATCTCCTCTAAAACCAAATCTTTCGCCGACAAATATCTGGAAGTCCAATTTTTAAGTTCAAACAAGGCTGAATTGCTTTCAGGAATATCAATATCACCGGTTTCATCAGCAATTTCTTTAAGGTACATTCTCTCCAAGACATAAATACACGCAAGTAAATTTAGTACATTTTCGAGTTTAGCTTCTTTTAAATTAGCAACTCGCCCGTGTTTGACTTTATTATATGCTTCCCAGCCTTTTATATCGCCAGGAGCGGCTGTGTTCCAATTTGCAAACGGCTTTATCGGACAATCTAGTCCCTGAACTTTTACCTCTTGATTTGTTAATTCGGTAAATTTGCTTAATATAATCGGTGCATAATCGCTTATATTTTTCCTTTCGGTCTCACTGAATCCACTTATCATTTTCATTACCACATCTAATTCAGAGCCTATTGTAAACAGCTGATTTACAAATTCAAGTGAATACGTTCCATAATTTTCAGTGCTCAACATAACGAAATTTAATGATGCCATAAATTTGTTTTCCAACATCATGTAATATTTCCAATAATCGCGTAAAAAATCTTCTCTGCTCATAAATTTGCATCCTTTACTTTAACTGATGTTTATTATATCATAAAAACAATAAGACTTCAATATTTTTAATATTTTTTTATACTACAAAAAGACGACATCCTATGTTCTATCAGAAAATGTCGACTTTTCGCTAGTGGACGAATAAGGCTTCGCCTTCGGTTCGACGGGACGCAAGCCCCTTAATAAATATCCACCAAAACCGCGGCGGCAACCCAACAGGTTGGCGCCGCGGGTTTGGGGGACGAGGCGGGGCGTGCACCCGAGGCGTACGGGTTGAGGTTGGGGGTTGG
>JAIDRX010000086.1 GCA_029061495.1 Clostridia bacterium | reverse complement strand
GAGATATATAGTTTAAGTTTGATTTGTGGTTTGTCAGTGTCTTGTGTAGCAATTAAGATACATAATCAAATGATTCATTTGCAGCCGGAGCAGGTCTTGCAGTTTCCGCTGCACTTTTTTACCTGTTTGCCGGTAGCGGAAAACATTTCGCCGTTATAACACCTTTCGGCGACCTTTCCGCAGTCGGGGCAGAGGACTTTATCGTCGAATCTTTTTACAAGCTCTTCAAAACTCTTTTTACAGTTTTTACAAACGTATTGTAAAATGGGCACTTTACTTATCCTTTTTGTTTTTCTTTTTCTTTTTTATTTTTTGTTGCGAAATATTGTTCAGAACGCTCGACTTTAAGATAAGTATTGCAACGCCTATCGTTAAAATTATCGTCGCGGCTATAACCAGCCAGAACCAGCCCGTCTGTGCAAAGTTGTAACCGTCCTGACCGGGCACCGGCATATTCATTCCCCAGAATCCCGCAATCATAGTGGGGATAGCAAGGAGAATGGTTATTATGGTCAGCTTTTTCATCGTGTCGTTCGCGTTGTTCGAGATGACCGAGCCGTACGCGTCCATAGTAACGCTTAAGATATTGCGGTAAATGTTACAGGTTTCGATAGCCTGCTTACCCTCGATAATTATATCCTCGTATAAGTCGGTCAGCTCCTCGCGCGTTGCAACTCCCTCAACCTTGAAAAGCTTTTCGTGCACCCTCTCGTTAGAGTTTAAAGAGGTAGAAAAGTAAACGAGCGAATTCTGCAAATCCAAAAGCTGAATAATTTCGCTGTTTCGCATAGTCCTGCCGAGTTCGCTCTGAATACGGTGGTTTTTCCTGTCGATTTGTTTAAGACAGTACAAAAACCTTTTTGCGTTTCCCAGCATAAACTTTAAAATGAATTCTACGGGCGCGGCGGTCTTTACAAGCTCCCTTCCCGTAATAAAGTCCTTTAACACGGTGTTGCCCTTTAAGCAAACCGTAATAACGCACTTGTCGTTGTAGATGACCGCAAGGGGAAGGGTGGTGTAAACGTCTCCGCTTTCGCCTTCCTCAATTAACGGGCAGTCTACGATAAACATACTGTTTCCGTCGTCAAACTCGGTACGCGCGCGCTCCTCCTCGTCGAGGGCGGCTTTAATCATATCCTCGTGAACGCCCGAAACCTTTGCAACCGAGTCGCACTCCTCGTCGGTGGGGTTGACCATGTCAATCCAGCAGAGGGGGGCAAAGCTATTAAGCTGTTCGGCGGCGCCTATGCCGTCCGTCTTAAAAAATTTAACCATAGCTTTTATCCTTTTAGATTTTGCTTTTATGCGTAAAAAAATGCACGGATAAATTCCGTGCATCAAGCAAAATATTAAAAGTTAAGCTTTTGTACGGAATTAAAATATTTTTAAATTACTGCAACTGTCGTAATCCATAAACTTATTATAACTTATTATATTTTTAAAATCAACTTAATTGTTACCGAATTTTAAATAACAATTTTACCCTCTATAAACGAAGCAAAGAAACCTTCCACGTCGTTTCCGCCCTTTATAAAGCAGCCTATCAGATCGTCGCACGAAGCTATAGAGTACAGGTTGTTTTTAAAATACGTTTTAAGTCCGTCGAAAAATTTCTCGTCGCCTATCGACTGGCGCAGCATATCGAAAAGTATCAACCCTTTGCAGTATGCCACGTTCGAGTATTCGTATTCGCTTTCGAAGTCTTTGATGTTTCTGTTCATGGTTGTGTTTGCCTCTCCGAAAATCTGGTTGTAGACGGAGTAGTACGCCCTGTACGACTTGACAGCCGTACCCACAAGCCCCGTTCTCGTAAAAGCATAGTCGGGGTGATTTTCAAAAAACAACAGCGAGCTGTACTCGGCAAGTCCTTCATCCTGCCATGCGCAGTTAAGCTGGTCGCTTCCCACCATGGCGTACCACCACTGGTGCGCGTTTTCGTGAACGATAGTATAAAGGTTTCCGTCCTTATCAAGATCGTCGCTTATCATTGTAAGCGCGGGATACTCCATACCGCCGTAGCAAAAGCCCGTCTGCACTACCGAAAGGGTGGGGTAAACGTAACCTCCGAACGTGTCTGAAAAGTACTGCAAACTTTCGCAAGCGGCGGCAAGGCTTTCCTGAGGCGCGGAATCCTTATAATAGTAATAGCTTACTTCAACGCCGTCAATGTTCTGCGTTGCAACCTCGAACTTATCGGAAAACACAAGCGCAAAGTCGCGCGCGTTGTTTAAGGAATACGCGCACTTTTTCCTGTCGGAGGAAACGGTCTCGCTGACAAGCTTTCCGCTCGCCGCTACGGTATACGTTGCGGGCACTTCAACCGTTACGGTGTAGTTTGCACATTCCGAAAGGAAGGGATCGCCGCACGAGTAGTACGGGCTTTCAACAAATCCCTCGCGGGAGTACGCGCAAAGCACGGGATAGAAGTTGCCCAGGTTTACGCCGTTTTTGGTAACGCCCGTGCGGTGGTTTACGTTTGCAAGCTTAAGCGCGTAGCTTATCGTAACGCTTACCGTCTGTTCGGGATAGACGGGGGAGGATAGGGCAACGTTTAAAATATTTTCGTCCTCGCCGCCGACGTTCCAGTTGAGGCAGTTCTGCACTTCGGTAATTTCCATACCGCCGTAGCTTGCGCCGCTATAATATGCCTTGCCCGAATACGCCGCCGAAACGGGTTTAATAGTTGCGCCCTCGCGGAACGCGTTTCCGAAAAGGTTAAACTTTAAAGTATCTATTTCGTTGTCGGTATTATTGTAAAAGGTGAAATTGACCGTACCCGTAAGCGTTTGGCTTTCTGTATCGTACGAGGCGAATATGTCGTATTCGCTTAAAGTTACGCTCTTTTTCTTGCAGCCCGCAAACGACAGCGCGGCGGCTATCGCGACGACGGAAAGTAAAATTGCTAAAAATTTTTTCACAGTACACCCCTATATTTTATTCTTAAACTATTGTATGCGGGCAAGTCCACGGTTAACACATTTTTGAAAAGTCAAATAGAATATATAGTATGATATTGTGCGTTAATGCGGACGGCAGGGTGAAGGATGCGAAATCTTTACCCGAATGTGATATCGCCGTTTTCGGGTTCAAGGGGCTCGGCGAGGTGGACTACGAAGAGGAGCTGAAGGGCGTTTCCGACAAGTTCGAGGACGCGGCGCGCCTTTCCAAATCATCCGCCTGCGGAGTGCTTTGCGGCTGTAAGACGGTAAGCCGCGGAATGGCGCGCAAGTCGGTTGCGGTCGCGGACAGGGGCAGGCTTTTGGGGATATCCGATATGAACCACGTTTTAGACGGAGAGGAGTTTAAAAGCGGCTCGGGCCTTGGTTTTTATAACGTAAGCGGCGTAAAGGTCGGGGTATGCATAGAAAACGACTTGCTTTTTCCCGAGGGGTTGAGCGCGCTTTCGATGTGCGGCTGCAATCTGATAGTCGCCTTTATGGAGGAGCTAAAGGACGGAGTTCCGCCGCTACTCATCAGGGCGTACGCGTATCTGTACGGAATACCCATAGTCCTTTGCGCTGGCAATATGGCGTACTTTGCCGAGGTTTCGGGCGCGATAGCAACCAGCGCGCAGTCAGTATCTCTTTTCGACGTAAGTCCAAAAAATAGGTACCACGTAGTAACCACGCGCACCAAGGGACTTTACACCGACACGCGCGAAGATTATTGATATACCTGCCGCCGAAAGGTATTGCCCGTCGGCGGCGGTTTTTTTAACTGATATTTTAAAACGCTTGTAATTTAAAAATTTGTTTGCTATAATAAAAGTACTTTAATTTGAGTTTAAGAGGTTTGCGCAATGTTAAGTATGACGGGCTTCGGCAGAGGCGAAAGTAAGGAAGGCGGCATAGAACTTTCCGTTGAAGTTAAAACGGTAAACAACCGCTATCTTGATGCTTCCATAAAATGCCCTCGCATATTCAACGCCTACGAGGATTTAATCCGCAATATCCTGCGCGAAAAGCTTACCCGCGGACATGCCGACGTCTTTGTCAACTTTTCGGACAAGCGTGAAAAACAGCGTTCGTTATATCTCGACGAGGGAACGGCTAAGGCTTACGCGGACGCGGCAAGGAAAATACAAAAGCTTTTCCCCGACGCGCAAAACGACTTTTCGGTATCGGGCATTCTGCGCTTCCCCGACGTAATAAAGACGGACGATATTTCCTCCGCAGATGACGAGTGCGTCGCCGCACTTAAAGCTGCACTGGCAGCCGCTTTGGATAAGCTGAACGCAATGCGCAAGGTCGAAGGCGAAAAATTAAAAGCGGATATGCTTGCGAGAATGGATACCATAGAGTCGCTGGTTTCAAAAGTTGAAAAGCGCGCGCCCTTGGTTGCCGAGGGGTACAGGACAAAGTTAGAGGCAAAGATAAAAAAGATTTTGGACGGAGTTGAAGTTGACGAGGGGCGCATACTTACCGAGGCGGCGCTGTTCGCAGACAAAAGCAACATAGACGAGGAGCTCACCCGCCTGCACTCGCACATAGCGCAATTCAGGGAAATATGCAAGGAAGAGCTTGTCGGCAGAAAGCTCGATTTCCTCGTTCAGGAATTCAACCGCGAAACCAACACCATTTGCTCCAAGTCAAACGATATAGAGATAACGAGGCTGGGGCTTTTGCTCAAAAATGAAATCGAGAAGATACGCGAGCAAGTCCAAAACGTAGAATAAACATATGCGTAATTTATTGATAGTATTGTCCGGGCCTTCGGGCGTCGGCAAGGGTACGATAGTAAAAAAGCTTTTACAAAAGGACGGCTACGCGTTAAGCGTTTCGTGTACGACTCGCGCACCGCGCGAGGGCGAACAGAACGGAGTATCCTACTTTTTCACTGACAGACAGAGCTTTGAAAACTTGATAAAACAGGGTGGTTTTTTAGAGTACTCCGAACACTTCGGAAATTACTACGGCACGCCCAAAGCCTTCGTTGAAAGCAAGTTGAAAGAAGCCGACGTTCTTTTGGAAATAGAGGTGGACGGCGCGTTGCAGGTTAAGGCGGCGCACCCCGAGGCAATACTTATAATGGTAGCGCCTCCCAGCGAAAAGGAGCTTCGAGACAGACTTGAAAAGCGCGGAACGGAAAGCGAGGAAAAAATTGCTGAAAGATTAAAGCGTACCGAATACGAGCTTTCTAAAAAAGACTTGTACGACTACACGGTAATAAACGACGACTTAATTACTGCCGTCGCTGAAATAGAAAATATAATAAAACAAGAAAAAGTTAAAAACTAAACTAAATTAATTTTTAAAATAATTAACGTCGAAAAACGCAAGGGCGGATTTACTTTGCCCGTTAAGCGTTTTACGACCACAATATAAATTCGCTGCATTTTTTGCAAAGCAAAAAATGAGCGAGAAAGGAGTAGATATGATTAATCAACCTTCGGTGGACGTATTGATCGACCGCCTCGGAAACGACGGCGAGCCCGCTTCGCGTTACTGCCTTTGCGTAGTCGCGGCAAAGAGGGCGAGACAGATTCTCGAGCAGCACGCGGCTTCGGGCGCGAACCCCGACGAGTATCTCAAAGAAATTTCCGTTGCCTGCAAAGAGATTGCCGACGGAAAAATCAAATGTACTAAGGATTAAAATAAAATTTCGTCCGCTGCGGTTTTCGTATTCAGAGAACCGCAGCGGAAAAATATTGTAAGATGTTTGCACAGGTTATAGTCGATATTGCCCACTCACAGGTGGACAAGATATTTGAATATTCCTGCCCCGATAATTTAAAGGCGGGCAGCAGGGTTAAAGTTCCGTTCGGCGGAAGGGAGATAGACGGCTTCGTCATAGGCGTAAGCCGAACTTCCGCATACCCTGCCGAAAAGATAAAACCGGTATCCGAAGTTTTCGACGAACCAAACGCAATAATAGACGAGTGCTTAAGCTTAATGCAAAGCATATCCTCGCGTTACCGCGTGCCCAAAGCCGCGGCGCTAAGGCTTTTCCTTCCGTCCGAAATGCGGCTCGGAAAGGTGCGCGAGGTTTTCAAACGCTACGCAGTTTACACGGGCGCGGAAGTTAAACTTTCAGCCTCGGCAAAAAAGCAGAAGGAAGCGTTTGAATTTATTTCCGCAAACGGCGAATGGGCTTACGCGGATTTGTGCGACAAGTTCGGCAGAGGCGCGGTGGACGCGCTTGCGGACAAGGGCGTGATTAAGGCAGAAAAGAGAAAGCTTACACGCAGCCCCTTTTCGGGACTTCCCGAGGGCGGCGCTGAAAAGGTTTTAACCCCCGCACAAAAGACCGCGCTCGAGTCAATTGAAAGCTCTGAAAAAAGAGTGCATTTAATTCACGGCGTAACAGGCAGCGGTAAGACGGAAATTTATTTAAACGTAATTGCCCGCGAGATAGAGCGCGGTAAAACGGCTATATTTCTCGTTCCAGAAATTTCTTTGACCCCCCAAATGCTTTCACAGCTAAGAGCGCGTTTCGGCGGTGCGGCGGCAATACTGCACAGCGGACTTTCCGCAGGGGAGAGGTTTGACGAGTGGTGGCGCCTCCGCTCGGGCGAGGCTAAAATCGCTATCGGCGCGAGGAGTGCGATATTCGCTCCCCTTGAAAATATAGGCGCGATAATTATAGACGAGGAACACGACTCGTCCTATTCCAGCGAGTCTGCTCCCCGATACAGCGCGGCGGAAGTCGCTTTAATGCGCGCGGAATATAACGGCGCAAAACTCATATTAGGCAGTGCCACTCCGTCGGTTGAAAGCTACGTTAAGGCAAAGGACGGCGTATATAATTTAATAACCTTGACCGAGCGCATAAACAAAAAGCCCCTGCCCGAAATTATAATCGCGGATATGCGCAAAGAGGTTAAAAGGGGCAACAATACAGCATTTTCTCAAGCCCTTAGAGAGGAGCTTGACCAAACGCTTAAATGCGGAAATCAGGCAATAATATTTTTGAACCGCAGAGGCTACTCGCGCACGGTAATGTGCAGGGACTGCGGATACGTTGCCAAGTGCGAAAACTGCGACGTAACTTTAACTTACCACAGCGAAGAAAACTGCTTGAAGTGCCACTACTGCGGAGCGAAGTACCATATGCTTTCCTCCTGCCCCGAGTGCGGCGGCAAGCACGTTTTGTACAGCGGCACGGGAACGCAGAAAGTCGTTTCGGACTTAAAGACTCTGTTTCCCAAGGCGCGCATTTTAAGAATGGATAACGACACCGTCTCCGGCAAGGACGGACACTATAAAATACTTAAACAGTTCGGTGAAAGACAGGCGGATATCCTCGTCGGAACGCAGATGATAGCAAAGGGGCACGACTTCCCTTCGGTAACGCTTGTCGGAATTTTGGACGCGGATATGAGTTTGCACTTTTCCGATTACAGAAGCGGAGAGAGAACCTTTCAGCTTATAACCCAGGTTTCGGGCAGAAGCGGCAGGGCGGACGATAAGGGCAAGGTTGTTTTGCAGACCTGCTCGCCCGAAAATTACATTTTGCGCTACGCGGTAAAGTACGATTACTCTTCGTTTTTCGAGAACGAAATTTCTATAAGAAAGGCAACGCTGTTTCCTCCGTACTCGCTCATATGCAGGGTGATGGTAACTTCCGAAAGTCAGGAAGCGGCGCTGGAAGCTTTAAAGGGCGTTTACTTCGATATAGAAAAGCTGCGCGCAAACAACCACGGGCAGTTCATATTTATGAACAAGATGCACTCGCCGGTAAAGAGAATACAGGGCAAGCACAGGTTTCAGGTTTTGATGCGGCTTGCAGGCGCTCAGGTGTTAGAGCAAATTTACGACGTAGCTGTAAGGTACTCGTCGGGCTCCGTCCTCGTATACGTCGAGGAAAATCCGACAAATTTATCATAAACAGTTCACGCAAATCTTTTGCTTGCGCAAAATCTTTGCCGTGAGGTTGCTTTTGTCGCAAAAACGCTTAACGGGCGAAATAAATCCGCCCTTGCGTTTTTCGGCGTAAATTATTTTATAAAAGACATTAGGTGAAAATATGGCAAGAAAATTCGTTGTTCAGACGGGCGACCCCGTTTTAAGACAAAAATGCGCGGAGGTAAAGGCTTTCAATAAAGACCTTTGGACTCTGCTTGACGATATGAAGGAAACGGTACGCGCCGAGTCGGGCGCGGGGCTTGCCGCGCCTCAGATAGGTATAGCTTTGCGCGTGGTAGTCATAGACGTTGAGGAAGGATTTTTCGAGCTTATTAACCCCGTCATATTTTCGACCAAGGGCGAACAGACCGGCCCCGAGGGCTGTCTTTCCGTCAAGGGTAAACAGGGCACGGTTACCCGCCCGTACAAGGTAAAGGCGGAGTACCGCGACCGTTACGGCAAAAAACACAAGCTTACCGCGGACGGATTTTTTGCGCGCGCGGTCTGCCACGAGCTTGACCATCTCGACGGTAAGCTATACACTGATATTGCGGATGAGCTTTACGATTTGCCTGCGGAGGATTTATGAAAATAGTTTTTGCAGGCTCGCCTATGTTTGCCGTGGCTCCGCTCAAAAATCTGCATGGCAGTAAGGACGTTGAAATAGTTGCGGTAATAACCCAGCCCGACAAACCCGTCGGCAGAAAAAAAGTTTTGACAGCTACGGACGTTAAGGCGGAAGCGCAAAGCTTAGGCTTGCCCGTTTACGACTGGGCAAAGGTCAAAGAGCACGTTGCCGAAATAAAGGCTTTGGGCGCGGATATGATGATAACCTGCGCCTACGGACAGCTTTTAACGCAGGAGGTTTTAGACTGCTTTCCCCTCGGCGTGTGGAATCTGCACGCTTCATTACTTCCTAAATTCCGCGGCGCGTCGCCCATACAGTCGGCGATATTGGCGGGCGAAAAATACACGGGCATTACCGTTATGAAGACCGAGCTTGAAATGGACTCTGGCGGAATACTGCGCGTAATGCGTTTGGAGATCGGGGATAAGACTTACGGCGACCTTCAAACGGAACTTTCTATACTTGCGGCTTATCTGGCGGTTGAAACGGTTGAGCGTATAAAAAAGGGAGACTGCCAGCTTTTAATTCAGGACGAGGCGCAGGTAACCTTCTGCAAAAAAATTCAGAAGTCAGACTGTAAAATAAATTTTGAAAATAGCGCGGAGGATATATGCCGCTTAGTGCGCGCAATGAATCCCGAACCGATAGCCTACTGCAATCAAAGCGGAAACGTTTTAAATATTTTAAAGGCTGTGCCTTGCGAGGGTAAAGACGGGCAAATCGGCGAAGTGCTTTCCGCGGACAAGAGCGGAATAGTTGTCAGGTGCAACGGCGGCGCGGTTAAGATATGCGAGCTTCAACCCGCAGGCGGTAAAAAGATGAGCGCGGGGGACTACGTCAACGGCAGAAAGATAAAGGCGGGCGACAGACTTGACTAACCCTCTTTGCGACCCGTACCTCATACTTACAAAGGTCTATCAGGGCGGCAAGTTTTTAAAGCAGGCTATAGCCGAAACTCCGATAGAACCTTTAAACAGACCGCGCACGGTAAAGGTGTGCTACGGCGTTTTGGAGAAGGATATTTATCTTGACTATATCATTTCGTCAAATACCCAAAAGCCGCCTAAAAGCGCGGTTAAAATAATTTTAAAAATCGCGCTGTACATGCTCGAGTTTATGGACAAGCATGACTATATGGTTGCGGACTGTGCGGTAAGCCTCACAAAAAAATTAGGCAAAGAAGGGGCGGCGGGCTTCGTCAACGCGTTTTTGCGTTCGTACAAAATTTCCGCTTTGCCCGAAAAGACCGACGAAAGAATTTCATTAGAGACAAGCGCGCCCCTATGGCTTGTCAAAAGAATTAGGCGCAGCTATAAGTCGGAAGCGGCGTATATACTTTCCGCAC
>JAIDRX010000085.1 GCA_029061495.1 Clostridia bacterium | reverse complement strand
ACACCTGCGCCGTAACTCGCGAGGCGGAAAAAAAGAGCCGCCAGCTAATTGCAAGGGTTAAAAAGTTTAACCCCAAGGCAAAAATTTTCGTGTGCGGCTGCGCTTCCGAAAAGGACAAATGGGCGTTTGAAAACAAAAACGTTACCTTCGTTACTGGCGCTAAAAAGAAGCAGGAAGTTTTAAAAGCCTTCACAAAAATTTACGGCGGCGTGGCGGGCGAGTTGCCATTCCCCAAACAGACTAAAACGCGCGCCTTTATCAAAATTCAGGACGGTTGTAACAACTTCTGCTCGTACTGCATAATACCGTATTTGCGCGGCAGAGAGGTCTCGCGCCCGATAGACGATATTCTCGCGGAAATAAATAAAACCGACAGCCCCGAAATCGTTTTAAACGGAATAAACATTTCCTCGTACGATGGCGGGCTTGATAAGCTTATTTTAGCCTTGAAAAACGTGGATAAGCGCATACGCTTAGGCTCGCTTGAGTGTAGTGCAGTAACGGATGAATTTTTGTCCGCGCTTAAAAATTTAAAGGACTTTGCGCCTCAGTTTCATCTGTCCCTGCAGAGCGGAAGCGACGCGGTTTTAAAGGATATGAACCGCCGCTACACCCGCGCTGAATATTTACAAAAGTGCAAAAGCATATATAAGTACTTCCCCGACGCGGCGATTACCACCGATATTATCGCGGGCTTTGCTACCGAAACGGAAGACGATTTTTTGCAAAGTCTTGCAATAATCGAAGAAGCGGGCTTTGCGCGCGTGCATGCGTTCGCCTTTTCTCCGAGAGAGGGAACTGTAGCTTACAAGCTTAAAGACATTCCCGCGGATATCAAGTCGGAGCGGCTTCACCGTTTATTAAACGCGGCGGACATTGCGGCAAAAAAATATGCCGAAAAGTTTTTCGGCACGGTGCGCAGTTTTATTGCGGAAGAGTTTATAGACGGTAAAACCTGCGGGTATACCGATAACTATATCCGTGCGTATGTTGAAGGCAAGCTTACATCAGGCAAAAAATACAATATAATTATAAAAGAGCATTTTAAAGACGGAGTTTATGCGGAACCAAATTAAAGTCAACGGCGAAGTTGAACGCGCAAAAATTACATACTTTTTCAAGGAAACTTTCCGCGCTCACTCCAAAGCCGAGTACAAGGAAATTTTCACCCGAGGACTTAACGAGGATAACAGCGGCGTAAGCGGAGCTTTCCCGTGGCTTTACGTGCGCGCTTTTTTTGCGCTTTTAATTCTGTTTACCGTAAACACCTTCGTTTTACGGCTTACCAACAACGCGCTGTACGTTCCGTCCGTAACCTTTTTGGGCGGCATAACGTTTACCGTACCGTTCATAATTTTATTATATGAGCTTTACCCCAAGCGCGATTTAAGTTTGTTTTTCCTTATCGCCGTTCTCGTCATAGGCGGCACCGTTTCTGGATTTTTGGCACAGCTCGGCTACACGTTTATACCTAAGGTAAACGACTGGATTTCCGCCGTTACCGCAGGGGTAGTAGAAGAGGTCTGCAAGCTTATTCCCGCGCTTGTAGTAATAGCCGTTATTAAACAGAAAAACCCTTACGCGTGCTTTTTAATCGCGGCGACGGTCGGCGCAGGATTTTCGGTAATAGAGGATATGGGCTATATTTTCTATTTTTCCGACAATTCGTCTTACCACAGCGACGTTTCAACAATCGTTACGCTTTTTGCCGACAGGGGATTGTCGTCGTTCTGCTCGCACGTGCTGTGGACGGGAGCGATAGGCTGGGCGTACAGCTATATCAAAAAGCCCTTTAAATCGATACGCTTTTTCTTAATGATATTTTTAAGCATAAGTCTGCATATCTGTTGGGATTTTCCCCTCGAGGGCTGGTTGCAGGTTCTGGATATCGGGCTTTGCGTAATAATTGCGGCTTGCGTAAATATCGCAATAGTCCACGTATCGCGAATGAAAACTCTCGCTAACGAAGTAGATTTAACGGCGGTAAACGAGGGCATTATTGCCGAGGCGAAGCAAATGGGCGGGCGAATGCGCTTTACCAACGCGGCAAATTTGACGTTCGCGCTGACGTGTACGCTGCTTTCCGTTCTGCTTTTGGTGTTTTGCGTTCTGCCCATCGGCACTGACTATAAGCGCGAAGAATACGGCAGTAAAGAGGAGTTTATCGCGGTTATTCAGGACCATAACGACCTTGTAGCAGATTGGGACAGACAGTTTGACGATAACGGGGAAACGATAGAAGAGTTAAAAAGAGAAGGCAAGCGCGTGTACGCCGTCCAGCGCGAAAATATCGGCGGTTACGACTACGACTTCAGTTATTATTTTTACGATAACGAAGTTAAGCTCGACAGCATTGCGGTGTGGGTGGAGTTTGAAAACAGAGAAACGCGTTTTTATTGTTTTGCTTATGAGTTTGGTAAAGACGTCGTTTGGGTTTTTGAAGTAAACGATTATTTCAAAGATTACAAGTATCAGAAGGACGGAACGGTTACCGCCGTAACGTACGCGGAAGAGTTTAATAACTATGATTTATTAATAGTGCTTTGCGCTACCGGCTGTGCGATAACCATATGTTGTACCGTGGTGCTTGCAGGGCTGAGAATTAAAATAAGGAGATTAAAAGATGCTTGAAAAAGATTGTCTTTTCTGTAAAATAATTGAGGGTAAAATTCCTTCGTCAAAGGTATACGAGGACGATAAAATGCTCGTGTTCAAGGATATAGAGCCCAAGGCAAAAATTCACCTTCTTGCAATTGCAAAGGATCATTTTAAACTTTTATCGAATATGGACGAAAAGCAGGCTGAAACTTTAAAATACGTGCTTGTAAAAATTCCCGAAATAGCGGCGCAAAACGGCTGTAAAAACGGATACCGCCTTGTAATTAATCAGGGCGAGGACGCGGGGCAGACCGTATTCCATCTTCACATTCATATACTCGGCGGTCAAACGCTACCTTGGTGATTAAATGATTTATATAATTAAAAACAAATACATAACTCTGTCCGTCAATTCCGAGGGCGGCAGTATGACGTCTTTAAACTATCTCGGAGAGGAAAGGCTTTGGCAGGGTGGCGAATACTGGAAAAGTCAGGACGTCGTTATTTTCCCCATTATAGGTCATGCGGGCGAGTACGAAGTGGACGGTAAAACCTATACTCCCAAATCGCACGGCGTTGCAAGGTATTCCGAGTTTGCCCTGTCCGATATAGCGGAGGACAGTTTGACCTTGGCGCTGTCGTCAAACGCGGTAACGAGGCAGACATATCCTTTCGACTTCGATTTTACGATAACCTACGCGCTCAAAAAGAACAGCGTAAAGGTAACTTACACCGTAAGCGCAAAGGAGGGGGAAATTCCCTTCTACGTCGGCGGACATCCCGGTATGGTTGCGCCCGGCGGTACTGCCGTCATAGAATTTGAAAATAAAGAAAATCCGACTTTATACCCCGTCGGCGGCGGAGAGAAAAAAGTCCTTTCCGACTTCAAGCGCTTTGTAGCAAATAAAGAGTTTTTCGCCGAGTGTAAGACCTTACAGCTTGCAAATTTGTCGGGCGGTAAAGTTTACGCTACTACTCTGGACGGATACACTTATACATATAAGTCAGACTGCCCCGTGTACGCATTCTGGAGCAACGAGGAGGGCGGCGACTATATCTGCGTAGAGCCGTGGTGGGGTATTAATGACAGCCCCGACTTTGACAAAGAGCTCATAAAAAAGCCTTTTATTAATTTTGCGGACGAAAAGGGTAAAAGCTTTTCGTACACGCTCACTATTGAAAAAGATTAATAAATTTAAAACGCCCGACCGAACAGTGTGTTCGGTCGGGCGCTTTTTTATTGTTCTGAAATCCGCTTAGCGGCGGAAATTACCTTTTGTTTTAACTCCTCGGGCGCAAGCACTTTTACCGCGCCGCCGTAGCTTAAAATTTTGTTCACAAGTCCTCCGTCGTCGGGGAGGGTAAGTTTTGCAATAAAAGCCTTACCGCGCGGCTCTATGTTGTCGATACCAAGCCATTCCTCGGCGTCCGCAAGCGACTCTTTTTCAATTTCAAACGTTACGTCCAATAAATTTTCCGCGGTGTAGAAAAAGTTCAAATCTATTTCGTCGCGCGTAAACTCGCGCTTTTTAAAGCTTTCGCCCGTAAATGTGGCGGTCTTTATTCTGCCTATTTTAAACGTTCTGAATTCCTGCTTCGTGTGGCAGAAGGCGTAAACGTACCATAAGTTTTGTTTAAATACCAAAACGTGGGGGTCTATAACGCGCTTGCTGTGCTCGCCTCCGCGCGATATGTAATCTATAAGTAAACACTTGCTGTCGTTTACCGCGCTTTCGCACACGCGCATTTTGTCAGAAAAGCTTTTGCTGTCGCCCCAGGTTCCGCCGTCAACAATAATGTTTCCGCAGACGGACAAATCGCGCTTTTCGCTCTTTTGCTGGCGCTGAATCTTTTCCAACGCGGAAAGCACGTCGCCGTCCGTAATCTGCGAGCTCATAGCGGTTAACGCGTTGACGGTAGCGGAGTACTCGCCGCGCGTAAAATAGCCCGTAGGCAGGCGGAAGGTATCCGCAATTGCAATGCCGCCGTATCTTCCGCGCATAACGTCAACGGGCACGCCGCACACGTTCAGCTCCTCGATATATCTATAAACGCTGCGCGTAGAAACCTCGTACCTGTCAGCAATTTCGTGCGCGGTAAGTTTGCGCTTTGATAACAGCAGCATCAAAATGTCAATCATTATCTGGTATTTCATCTTATCTCCCCAAGCGGAATAATTTCCGCCTACACAGAATAATATAAACCGATAAATTTATTTTAAAAAATTTTATCATATATGACAGTTTGTGTCAAGTATAATATATAGAATAATAAGTGTAGAATTTAGGAGGATAAAATAAATG
>JAIDRX010000084.1:1315-5122 GCA_029061495.1 Clostridia bacterium | reverse complement strand
TAATTCTGTTATACCGTAAAAAGCGTTTCTGCCTATGTAAGTTACTCCGCTGCCGACGGTAAGATATTTAAGCTCTACGCAGCTTGAAAAAGCATCCTCGCAGATAGTCGTTACGCTGTCGGGAATAACCAGAGTCTCAATTTGTCTGCACATAAAGAAAGCGCTTTCGTCTATAATTTCAACACTGCCGTCGTCGGGGATAATGCTGTTTCTGCAACCGCGTATTAAAGTTTTCGTAGCTTTTTCAATAAGGCAGTTGTCCGCTCCGCTGTATACGGGGTTAGCCGTATTTACCGAAATACTTTCAAGCCCGCCGCAACCGTAAAACGCGCGGTATTCAATTTCATTTACCGTTGCGGGCAAGTTTATACTTTTCAGCTTAGTGCATATATTAAACGCGCCCGAACCGATAGTTTCAAGCTTGTTGCCGAACGTAACCGTTTCAAGATTAGAACAGCCGTTATAAGCGTATTGACCTATTTTCGTTACGCTGTCGGGTATAACGATATCGGTAAGCCCCCCTATATTTTCAAAAGCCCTGTCGTAAATAGTTTCAACGCTTCCGTCAGTGGGAATAACGGAGTTTTTACATCCGACTATTAAAATTTTGGTTGAAATTTCAATAAGGCAGTTGCCCGCTCCACTGTACTTAATATTGTTGGCATTTACCATAATATTTTCAATTTCGGTGCAGCCGTAAATAGAATTGTATCCTATCGCTGTAACGCTTGCAGGAACTGAAATGTCCGTAAGCGAAAGACAAAAACGAATTGCATTTTCGGCAATGCATACTGTTCCTTCCTTTACGTTAACCGCACCCGCAATATCAGACTTAACCGAAATTAAATGATTGTCAATATACAGAGCCGAGTTTTCCCAATTAGACGCGTCGTTATAGTATCCGGAGTTTGTAAACGCACCCGAGCCTATCGACTGAATACTGTCGGGCAATGTTATATCTGTAAGCGCCGAACAATTACAAAACGCATTTGAGCCTACTTTCTTTACGGACGATGGCAAGCTTAACTTGGTAATATTTTCGCCGTAAAATGCGCGTGCCGAAACTTGAGAAACAGGCTTATTGTTGTACGTTTCGGGTACGGTTATTTCGGTATCAACCGCACTTCCCTTGCCCATTACAGAGTAAGCTACAATTTCGTTACCGTTTTTAATTTCGCTGTAAGCAAGCCCCACCGTGTAAGGAGGGAACAGCTTGGGGACGGACTCTACTTTCTGTTTGGCGAACCTTTTTCCCCCGAACTCTACGGTTGCGGTGTAAGTAATTTCACCATCCTCGGTAAAGCTGGGCTTTTTCGTAGTTTCATCCGTGATTTCGGCATCGACGCGGATGACGTGATTTTCGTCGTTAATGCAGGTGAAAACAGCAGTAGCTTTTTCGTCTATCCAAACCCAGTCCAACTTTTCGTATGCGTGGCCCTTTTTGGGGATAGGGATTTTTTCATTCCTATTGCAGTTAGAACACTGTCTGTAGTGTTGACCGTCGTCGTCACAAGTGGCCTTATCAATCTTCCATTCGCTCCAGGCATGGCCTATAGCAGGGGCGGTTATTTTCCTTTGAACCGAGCCGCAAACAGTACAGAAGTGCTGTTCGAATCCTGCGCTGTCGCAAGTGGCGGCGGTCTCAGTCCACTCGCTCCACGTGTGAACCGAGCAGGTGCCATGTTCGTTTTTGTTTTTCGTCTTGCAGGCGGTAAGTCCGATTGCACAGCAGGCCGCGCACACGAGAAGCAAAATTGCAATTAAAATACGTTTTTTCATGTTTTTTCTCCTTAAGCGGATATTATTTCATTATAATTATACCACTATATTATTAATTTTGCAAATGCTGAAAAAAGAATTAACGCCCGCGGCTTTTTGCCGTGAGCGTTAATATTTAAAGTATTGCCCAACCCCTTTCGGAAATGGAAGTAAACCAAGCCTAATTACTTGCGTTACACCATGACGAGGGCGGATTTCTCAAAACAGTGTAGTACACTGTTTTGCCGCCCGAGACGAGCGCTGCGCATTATACGCGCAGTCGCGGTGACCGAAAACGGCGTTTACCTTGCGCCGCTTGAGAAGGGCGTAAAAAAGACTCAACCGCTGAAACCAGCTCACGGTCTAAAACACAGCGCAATTGCCGGCGTTAAACCGAGGTTGAGCTTTTAATTCGCCTCCCTTTAAAGGTGAGAACCGGACAAAAGACCCTTCAACTCATATCAATCTGTTCGGTTGTCAATGTACAAAACCGAATACTGGAAACCACCGCCAATTACTTTTGCTTTTGCGGAGTGAGTAAAGCGCAGGCCGCACCGCTAACAAACGAGAAGTGTAAGTAATGTAATAACTACCTGACCCCAAAAGGTGATGCACAACATAAGCAGTAGAAGTATCGCCGGAACGCAGCCAAGCAATATTAAGTCTTTTACCCTTTAAGCAATTATACCGCAAAATATGAGGTTTTGTAAACCTGTTTGGCGTGGGTACGTACAAGCGCAGGCCGCACCGCTAAATTTATAGACGGGTAGGCAATGTTAAAGCAGCCTGACCCTAACAGGATACTAGCAACAAATGCATTACCATCAGTTCCGGTACGCAGCCAAGTAATATTAAGTCTTTTACCCTTTGCACGATTATACCGCAAAATATGAGGTTTTGCAAACCTGTTTGGCAATGGCAAAAGTAAAGCGCAGGCCGCACCGCTAACTGCATTGATGAAAAAGTGGCTAGATGACCACCACTGCTGCTAAGATAATTAGTCCAAGTGCAATTATTATCACCGCCGGTACGCAGCCAAGCAATATTAAGTCTTTTACCCTTTGCAAAATTATATCATTTTATTTAATCTTTTGCAAATATTAAACGCGCCCGAGCTTCTCTCGGGCGCGTTATATTAATTTTTCAAATCGTCGGGGTCGTCGTCGGCGTAAACCATTTTATTTATTAGGTACTAAGTAACCGAAGCCAAAAGAAATACTAAAATTTGCGTCTTCTATAGCCAATTTAATTTCTTCTGTTGCATTTTTGTAAGAAATATAAAGTGTTTTGTTCCCAGTAAACACGTAATAACGGTTTTCATTAAACACAATTTCATTACAATCACTGTCAATGCACTTAAATTCCGTACTGTTCAATAATGTAGGCATAGCCTCGGTAGTTTGATAAGTAAACTCTACGCAAAAGTAACAATTTACCGAATTACCTTTATCTACATAATAGAACTCGAATCTTTCTTTTTCAAAATTGTTTTCAACTCTTACATTAAAGTTTTCAAACTCATAAGTTTCACCAAAATTATATACTCTTTGTTTATTCTTATTGGATGCACATCCCATAAACGAACACCCAATTATTACGCATAAAAGCAATAATAACGAGTTTTTTTTCATATCTTAACACCGCTCAAATTTTTTCTAATGAAATGATAGCACTGAAACCAACATGCCCTGACATATCATAGAATTTGCAACTTAATTTTTCAAATCGTCGGGGTCGTCGTCGGCGTAAACCTCTTCCCCCTCAGTTTCCTGCTGGTAAAAGTCAAAAACTTCCTGCAGTAAATTTTCATCCTCGATAGGCTCTAATGTTTCTTCCTTTTCGTTTAAACGGAAAATAACAACCTCGTCCTCAGCCACGTCCTCGTTAGGCTCGGCGGCGAGCAGAAGCGTGTACTTTTCACCCTTGTACTCGGTAACGTCCAAAAGACGGAAATTTATTACGTTGCCGTCGTCGTCGATAAGCTCTATTAAGCCGTCGTCCTCTAACTCTTCTTCGCTCATATCAAACTCCTTTTAATTTTTTGAATTT
>JAIDRX010000084.1:0-1305 GCA_029061495.1 Clostridia bacterium | reverse complement strand
AATTTATTTTTGCAAGGTAGCCGTCCAAGATGTTGGCGGCGGCAAGCGCGTCAACGTAATTTTTACGCTTTTCGCGCCGCATACCTTCTGAAATCAAAACGTCGTGCGCCATTTGTGTTGTGAACCTTTCATCCTCGCAAACTACGGGGATAGAGCTATTCTCTTTCAACGCCTCTATAAACTTTGCCGTTTTTTGCGTTTGGAGGGCTTCCGTTCCGTCAAAGTTGACGGGAAGTCCGCAAACTATTACGGTTGCGCCCTTTTCCTTGGCAAGCTTTAAAAGCGCGTCTATGTCCTCTTTAAAGCCCTTGCGGAAGTACGTTTGCGAAGGAAGCGCGTAGGTGTTAAACGGGTCTGAAATTGCAACCCCTATACGCTTATCACCTATATCGAACGCGACGTACCTTTCCATATGCGTACAGTATAACACAATATAATTATAATTTCAAGCCAAAATCAATATTGCCGCGCGAAAATACGCGCGGCAATATCTTAGTTAGCTTGCTGGGACTGACCCTTGTTTTCTAACTGTTCAAGCTTACTGTCAATGTACTGCTCCGCCTTCTGCATTAAATCTTCCTGATTTTTCTTTACGAGATTGCGGATTTTGCAGTTGTTTGCCACAATAAGCGCGCCGCCAACCATACCTAAGGCGGCACCGAGAATAAACTTTTCCACTTTTATCTCCTTGTAAAATCGGGGCGTGAAATGCCCTTATTTACAGTATGGGTTCGGCGCTTAAAGTTTATGAATGTAAATATTTGTAATTATAGTTTATAAGCAAAAAACGCCCGTAAGATACGGACGCCCCTAAAAAGGTATGACCCGAACGCACTGAGGCAAACGAACCTGAACCGCACTTAATTGTACGCGTCAGACCGTGGACGGGTCTGATTTGCCTCCCCGAAAGCGGAAAGGACAGGACAAAAACCCCTTCAACTCATATCAATCTGTTCTGTGGAATATATCGCACAGAATTCTGGAAAATCCCTCGCCAAATATTTTGCGGGTGAGCGAAGCGCAGGCCGCACCGCTAAACCTACCGAAGTATAGGCAATATAAAAATCGCCGACTCCAGACATATGGTTACCCGCATAAGCATTTGTCGGAGCGCCGGTACGCAGCCAAACAAATTAAGATTTTTGCCCTTTAACTGATTTTACCGCAAAATAATGTTGTTTGCAAATCTTTGGCAAGGGCTAAACTAAAGCGCAGGCCGCACCGCCAATCGGCGCGCAGGAGGAGAGTTAACGGCACCACAACCAACTCCAGCGAAGAAAGTACCACGCCAAGCATCGCTATCAC
>JAIDRX010000083.1 GCA_029061495.1 Clostridia bacterium | reverse complement strand
AGTCGATAGCGTCGTCGTCAAGCAAAAGCGCGTTTGGGGTAGTTGTGAACAAAAACTTTTTGCCCGCCTTGTTCCCTTTTTCGCGCGCGTAGGCTACGACGTTTTTTATCGTTTGGAGGCACATTAAAGGCTCGCCGCCGAAAAAGTCTACTTCGAGAATTTTTCTGTTGCCGCTGTTTTCGATAAGAAAGTCTATTGCCTTTTTAGCCGTCTGCTCGCTCATAAACTCCCTTTCGGAATGGTAAGCGCCCTCGTCCGCAAAGCAGTAGCGGCAACGAAGGTTGCAGTCGTGGCAGATATGAAGGCACAGCGCCTTTACCTCGTTAGACTTTAAAGGATAGGTTTTTACCTCGTCCTTAAATAAAAGTCCCTCAGATTTAAGCGCGGAAATATCGCTCTCTATTTCGGCAATTTTTTCTGCCGGAAGCGAGGGCTTGTCCCCGCCCTCGTACTTAAATTTTAAGTAGTCGTGGGTAGCCTTATCACACTCGTGCAGACTGCCGCTGCCCGAGTCGTAAATATAATATTGAGTTTTGTAATTGAATACGTGAATCATAGAATTTTTTGGTTTTGCTTGCACGAGTAAAATTTTGATAAAACCGTAAAGATGCAAGCAAGACAAGGCGAACGAGCATTTACCGAGGGCGCGTACACAGAAGTACGTAACCGAGGTAAAGCACAAGTTCAACGCAGTATTGCGAAGTATATTTACGGTTTTAAAAAGGAGCAGACCCCGTCTGCTCCTTAATTTGGTTTAAAATTATTTGTTCTTTTCGGGATTCTGTTCTCTGATAATTCTTTCGCAGCTCTGGTTTCCTACCGTGCAGCTGGTTTTGCAGGCAGACTGGCAGGTACTTCTGCATTCGCCGCATCCCGTTACTTTTTTATCCTTAGGCGTTGCTATCGTTTTAATCATTACAAAATTCTCCTTATAACGTGATTATATACATTATAAAATACGTTACGGAAAAAAGCAAGTAATTTTACGCGCCCTTTTTGATATTGACTGCGATTATGCCAGTAATTGCGCCCGCCGCCGCTCCGATTAAAATTTCAATGGCGAATTTCCAGCTAATTGACAGCGAATGAGCGATAAGTCCGTACAATAGATAAGTAATTAAAACCGCCGCGACACCGTAAATTATGCCTTTAAGCCAACCCTTGTCGCCGCGGATAAAGATGAGTCCTCCGCCTATTATCGAAAGGATTTTGATTACCTGGTTTACGGGCTTGACCGCACCCATAGGCAAAGAACAAAGCTGGATAATAAGCGTGAACACAAGCACGAGCAAAAGCGACAAAATTATCGCCGCGGCAGCCGCCTTGACTATCTGAAAAATATTTTTACGCATATAAAAACCTCCGCTTTAATTTATGCGGAGGTTTTACGTTTTAGAATTTAACCTGCTTTTCCTGCTCGGTTTTTTTAGCCGTTTTCTTTTTAGGCTTTTCGGCTTCGGTCTTTTCTTCTACGGGTGCTTCCTCTACGGGAGCCGCAGTTTCCTCTGCCTTTACTTCTTCGGTCTTTACTTCGGTTGCGGGAGCTTCTTCAACCTTTTCGGTAGCGTGTTCAACTACGGCGTCGGTCTGATAGATAGCTTGTCTGTCAAACTTGATAAAGCACTTGCCCGACTGCTCGGTACCGGTTTCGAGAACGAAGGTGTTTTCCTCGTTATCAACCTCTACTACGATACCGCAGATACCGCCGATGGTTTTAACCTTGTTGCCGGGTTTAACCGCATTGATAAGGTCCTGAGCGTCCTTTTCCTGCTTTTTGCGCTTGCGCGACGAGAAAAAGAACATAACTACGATTGCAACCACAAGCACAGCGAGAATTACGTAAGTAAAAATCTGCGTGTTTGCTATAAGAAGCGATTTTAACATTTTTTATCTCCAAAATTTAATTTACTTTATAATAAAGGTTTTACCTTTTTTTGGCAAGCGATTTTGCGCTAAATTGCTATATTGCACCAAACTTTCACCTATATTTAACCTTGCTCGCCGTATTTTGCGTAGAAGTCGGCGGCAAATTCCGTCATGCTGTCCGCAAAAATCGCCTCGCGCATATCGCGCATAAGCTTTTGCAAAAAGGTTATATTGTGCAGGCTTAAAAGCATAGATGCGAGCATTTCGTTGACGTTGATTAAATGCCGCAAATACGCCTTGGTGTAGTTTTTACAGCAGTAGCAGTTGCAATTTTCATCCAGAGGCGAAAAGTCCTCTCTGTATGCGCCGTTGCGGGCTACCACTTTACCGTTAGAAGTGAACGCCGTCCCGTTGCGGGCAACGCGCGTTGCAAGCACGCAGTCGAACATATCAATGCCGCGCTTAACGCCCTCTATAAGACAGTCGGGACTGCCTACACCCATTAAATAGCGGGGAACGGACTCGGGAAGTTCGGGGCGCATAACCTCTAACATTTCGTACATCAAAGGTTTGGGCTCGCCGACGGAAAGACCGCCTATCGCGATACCGTCTACCGCGTATGGCTTTGCGCGCTTTAAGCTTTCCAAACGCAAGTCCTTGTAAAAGTTGCCCTGTACTATGGGGAACAGCGCCTGGTCTTCACGCGTTTTAGCGGCGGAGCACCGCTCAAGCCAACGGCTCGTCCTGTCCATTGCCTGTTCAGCCTGCGCGCGGGTATAGCCGTACTCGCTGCACTGGTCAAACTGCATTATAATATCCGCGCCGAGGTTTTCCTGAATGGACATAACTTTTTCGGGCGTGAAAAAGTGTTTTGAACCGTCCACGTGCGAGTTGAAGTATACCCCTTCGTCGGTGATTTTATTCAGTTTTGCAAGAGAAAACACCTGAAAACCGCCGCTGTCGGTTAGAATAGGTCCGTCCCAGTTCATAAATTTATGAAGTCCGCCCGCCTTTTTGACGAGCTCGTCGCCGGGGCGTATATATAAATGGTAAGTGTTTGAAAGTATTATGCTTGCGCCTGCTTCCTTTAAATCGCGCGGATACACGCCTTTGACGGTTGCCTGCGTGCCAACGGGCATATAGACGGGCGTTAAAATATCGCCGTGCGGTGTATGGAATACTCCCGCACGCGCGCCCGTGTGCTTATCTATATGTTGAAGTTCGTAGCTGAAAAATTTACTCATAGTATTAAGCAAGCATCCCCGAACGAGAAAAAGCGGTACTTGTTCTCTACTGCGGTTTTGTATAAATCGAGAATTTTTTCTCTTCCCGTGAGAGCCGCGACAAGCATTATCAAAGTGCTTTCGGGCAGGTGGAAGTTTGTAATAAGCGCGTCAACGCACTTGAATTTATAGGGGGGATAAATAAAAATCTGCGTATTGCCGCTGCAAGACTTTAAAAGTCCGTTTTCGTCCGCTACGCTTTCAAGCGTTCTTACGGAAGTCGTACCGACGGCGATAACCCTCCTGCCCTCTCGCTTTGCGCGGTTAATAATTTCAGCCGCCTCCGCGCTCACCTCGAAATATTCGGAGTGCATTTTGTGGTCGGTTATTATGTCCTCTTTTACTGGACGGAAAGTGCCGAGACCTACGTGCAATAAAACTTCGGCAACCTCGACTCCCATTGTCTTAATATCCGCAAGCAGTTCGGGTGTGAAGTGAAGCCCCGCAGTCGGAGCCGCCGCCGAACCGTCGCGTTTTGCGTAAACGGTCTGATAGCGAGTTTTGTCATTTAACTTTTCTTTAATATACGGCGGCAGAGGCATAGAGCCTATGCGCTCTAAAATCTCTTCAAAAACTCCGTCGTACTTAAAATTTACTATCCTCTCGCCAGAGTCGGTTATGTCCTCTACGGTTAAAGACAGCTCGTCAGAGACTATAAGCTTTTTGCCGCGAACGCACTTTTTACCCGGTTTTACGAGTACTTCCCACTTGTCTTTTTCAAGCCGTTTTAAAAGAAGCACTTCTACCGCGCCACCGTGCTCGGTATGCGCGAAAAGGCGCGCGGGCAAAACCTTTGTGTTGTTTATAACGAGGACGTCGCCCGCCTTTAAATAGCTTTTTATATCGCGGAAAATTTTGTGTTCTACTTTGTCCTGCGCCCTGTCGTATACCAAAAGATGCGAGCTGTCGCGCGGCTCTGCGGGAGTCTGCGCAATCAGCTCTTCGGGAAGGTCATAGTAAAAATCTGATTTTTTGTACTGAGTCATTATTCTTTATCGAACAGAGTAAGCTGTTCGCGCTGTTTTTCGGTAAGCTTGTAGCCGAGATGTTCGTATCCGCCGCGTAAGATTACCCTGCCGCGCGGCGTTCGGGCTATAAAGCCGAGCTGTAAAAGGTACGGCTCGTAAACGTCCTCTATCGTGCCCGCGTCCTCGTTAATAGTCGCCGCAAGCGTTTCAAGTCCTACGGGTCTGCCGTCGAATTTTTCTATCATGGCGCGGAGTAAACTTCTGTCAACCTCGTCCAAGCCCAAATCGTCTATTTCCATTTTGCCGAGGGCGTACCTCGCATCCTTGACGGTAACCGAGCCGCTTCCGCTTATCGTCGAAAAGTCTCTCACGCGCTTTAAAAGCCTGTTGGCAATTCTCGGCGTTCCGCGCGAACGGCGGGCAACCTCTGCCGCCGCGTCGTCCTCTATGGCTATACCCAGAGTTTTACTGCTGCGTAAAACTATCTCTTTAAGCTCTGCGGGGGTGTACATTTCAAGCCGGCACAAAATACCGAATCTGTCGCGCAAGGGGTTTGCAATCATTCCCGCGCGGGTCGTAGCGCCGATAAGGGTAAACTTTTTTAAGGAAAAGCGGATATTCCTCGCACTGGGTCCCTTACCCACGATTATGTCGAGGGCGTAATCCTCCATTGCGGAATACAGTATTTCCTCAACGCTGTGGTTTAAGCGGTGAATTTCGTCAATGAACAAAACGTCTCCGTCGTTTAAGTTTGTGAGTATCGCCGCCAGATCGCCGCTCCGCTCTATCGCGGGGGCGCTGGTCATTTTAAGCTGACCGCCCATTTCGTTTGCGATAATGTGCGCAAGGGTTGTTTTACCCAAGCCGGGCGCGCCGTACAAAAGGACGTGCTCCAAAACCTCGCCTCTTTGCTTTGCGGCGTTCATATATACTTTTAAATTTTCCTTTACCTTTGACTGACCGACGTAGGCTTCAAGCGTTTTGGGGCGCAAAACGTTTTCTTCAACGTCGTACTCGCCCTTGGTGCTTTTTACAAGCCTGTCGCCGCCGTCCCCGGTATAATCTTCATCGTCGAAATGCATCTTTTACATTCCTTGCAACGCGATTCTTATAATATCCTCTATCTCGG
>JAIDRX010000082.1 GCA_029061495.1 Clostridia bacterium | reverse complement strand
AACAGCCTGTATATCAGCAGCCTCAGCCTCAGTACATTCCTATGCCTCAACCTCAACCCCAGCCTCAGTACATTCCTGTACCTCAACCTCAGCCTCAGCCTCAGTATATTCCTATGCCCATGCCTCAGCCTCAGTACAGCATGCCTCAGCAGAGTAGCGGCGGTAACGGTGGCGGAAGCAGCAGCTTAGAGCATATGTTAATGGAAATGAAGGCGCAGCAGGCAATAAGTGAAGCTAAGAACGAAGCGCAGTTCAGAATAATGAGCGCTGAGAACAAGGCTGCGCAGGAAGTAGCCGAAGCTAAAGCGCAGGCACGTAATAACGGCAACCAGATGCCTCAGTATCCTCCTATGATGGGAATGGGTATGAACCCGATGATGGGAATGGGCATGGGTATGGCAATGCCTCCTATGATGGGTTATCCACAACCCCAGCCTCAACCCCAGGCACAGCAGCAGGGTAACGGCAACTCGCCCGTAATCCTTACGATAGGACCTAACGGCGAAGTAAAGCAGGTATCGCCTCAGGCGCCCGCACCTGTAGTACAGCAGCCTCAGGTACAGCCTATCCTTATAAACGTTACCCAGCCTACGCCTGCACAGGCGCAGCCTGCGGCACAGCAGTTATCTGCACCTGCCACCACGCCCGCACAGGCACAGCCTGTAGCGCAGGAGCCCGCACAGCCTCTTTCGGCGCAGTATCCTCCTGGAGCAGTGGTAACGACGACTACGACGGTAGACACGACGAAGACGGCTTCAAATGCAGTTGACCCTCATCGCCGCAGAAACGATGGGAGCGACATGTTTGATGTTGACGGCTTCTACGACAAGTACGAAGGCAATATGTAAATAAACTTTGTTAAACGGCGTAGACTTTGATCTGCGCCGTTTATAACGGTTTATTAAATTGTTGCCTAATTTTTTATAGTAAGTAAAATTGCTTGATTTTTTTCAGTAAATTATATATTATAGTATTGCTCGGCAACAGTCGGGTACATTGCAGAGATGGCGGAGTGGTAAGCACAATCGTGCTTCGGTGCGGCGAATGCTGCGCGCCGCCCACTCAATAACTAAATTATTAAACGCAGAGATGGCGGAGTGGTCGAACGCGCACGACTCGAAATCGTGTTACGGGCAACTGTACGGGGGTTCAAATCCCTCTCTCTGCGCCAATAAGGACGTAAGTTATATACTTGCGTCCTTATTTATTATAAAAGGCTAACCGATTAAATCTTGTATTTTTTTGTATTTAGTTGTATAATTAACAAAGAGGATAACATATGCACGATTATCTGAGTGAAACTAAAATGCTTGATTTTTCTGCGCCGACAATTAAAACGCTGATTAATTCGCGCGGATGGGATAAGCTTGACGAGTTCAATAAAATAAAACAGATATATAATTTTGTGCGTGACGAAGTAAAGTTCGGCTATAACGTCAGCGATAAAATACCCGCTTCGCGCGTTTTGAAAGACGGATTCGGACAATGCAATACGAAGGGCACGCTGTTTATGGCACTGCTTCGCGGCGTTGGTATTCCGTGCCGTATCCACGGATTTACCATTGATAAAAAGCTTCAAAAGGGAGCAATGACCGGTTTGGTTTATAAAAAAGCTCCCGACAATATTTTTCATAGCTGGGTTGAAGTTTTTTATAACGGCATTTGGTATGAGCTTGAAGCGTTTATCTTAGATAAAGAATATTTAAGTAAGCTTCAAGAAGTAAACACAGATTGTCAAGGCGCTTTTTGCGGTTACGGCGTGGCTGTTAAGGATTTTAAAGATCCGCAAATCGACTGGAACGCAAACAACACATACATTCAAAGCGTAGGGATAAATAATGATTTCGGCGTTTATGATAATCCTGACGAACTTTTAAAAGAGCACGGGCAGGAAATGTCAAAGTTTAAAGAGTTCTTTTACCGTCATATCGGCAGAAAACTTATGAACCGCAACGTTGAAAGAATAAGAAGAGGCAAATGAAATGGCTACAAGTAAAGATTTTTTAAATTATTTATCAGAACAGTTAAGGGATTTACCTGAAGTAACTTTCCGGCCTATGATGGGAGAATACCTTATCTATTACAAAGGTAAAATGCTTGGCGATATTTGTGATAACAGGTTGCTTATTAAGCCCGTAGAAGCGGCTAAATCGATGTTGCCCGAAGCCGAAATGCAATTGCCTTACGAGGGCGCAAAAACGCCGCTTATTTTAGTGGAAAATATTGACGACGGCGAGTTTTTAAAAGAGCTGTTTGAGGCTGTGTATATAGAACTTCCGGAGCCTAAAAGTAAGACGAGGAAAAGCAAATGAAAATAATCGACGCGCACGCTCACGTTGCGCAGTATATCGCGGGCTTTACTTCGCGCGGTGAATTGCGCGCTGTGGGCGGCGGTAAAGCGCAGTATTCCACGGGAGAAATATTTCAGATGTTTCCACCCGAAATGGGGGATATTGGTGTTTCACCCGAAGCGCTTTTAAAAGTAATGGACGAAAACGGCGTTGAAAAAGCCGTGCTTTTACAAGGTAACTGGCTTGGTTTTCAGAACGAGTATACTTACGAGGCTATAAAAAAATATCCTTCGCGCTTTACAGGTGCGGCGACATATGACCCCTTTTGTGTAAAAACGGACGAAATACGCAAGCACTTATTTAATGATTTGGGTTTTAAAGCGGTTAAATTCGAGTTGTCAAACGGCTCAGGCTTAATGGCTAACCGCCCACCAGTTTATCTTGACGGCGCTGTTATGCATGAATGTTATTCTCACGCGCGTGAAAAGGGGCTGACCGTCGTTCTTGATATCGGCAGACCCAATAATCCCTGTTGGCAGGTTGACGCACTTTCAAACGCAATTTTAAAATATTCCGAAATTACTTTCGTAATTTGCCACTTGCTTGCGCCTCAAAGAGGAGATACCGAGGTTTTAAAAGAGGCGCTTAAGAAGCTTGTTAAACCCAACGTATATTTTGATATTTCGTCGCTGGCGCACAATCAGCAGCCCGAAAAATATCCTTATCCTACGGCGGTTGAACATCTTAAAAACGCAAAGGCGATAGTGGGAGCGGACAGGCTCATGTTCGGTACCGATATGCCATGCAATTTGGCGCGCGACAGTTACGCTCACCTTAAAGATTATATAATTAATTTCGATGTGTTCAGTGAGAGCGAGCTTGAGGATATTTTCTATAATACGGCGCAAAGAGTATATTTCAAATCATAAACATATATAGGCTCAGCTTATACCCTGAATAAGTTTTCAGTATACTATACGCACGGACGATAAATTGATTAAATACTGTCTATGTGATATAATTTACTCAAATGAAATTTTGCGCTTTGTGCGCGCAATTAGGAGTATTTTATGAAGTATGTAGATCAAGTCCTTGAGAATTTAAAACAGAAGAATCCTAACGAGCCTGAGTTCCATCAGGCAGCGACCGAGATATTATCGACTCTCGCGCCCGTCGTTTCAAAACACCCCGAATACGAAGCGGCAGCTCTTTTAGAAAGATTTGTAGAGCCTGAAAGAGTAGTTATGTTCCGCGTTCCCTGGGTTGACGATAAGGGCAAGGTTCAGGTAAATAAGGGCTACCGCGTTCAGTTTAACAGCGCTATAGGACCTTACAAGGGCGGCCTCCGTTTTCATCCGTCTGTAAACCTTTCTATAATCAAATTCCTTGGATTGGAGCAGATTTTAAAGAACAGCCTCACAGGCCTTCCGATCGGCGGAGGTAAGGGCGGTTCCGACTTTGATCCCAAAGGCAAATCCGACAGGGAAGTTATGGCTTTCTGCCAGAGCTTTATGACAGAGCTTTACCGCCATATCGGTGCAGATACGGACGTTCCCGCAGGTGATATAGGTGTCGGCGGCAGAGAAATAGGTTATCTATTCGGACAGTATAAAAGAATCCGCGACGAACACGTCGGCGTTTTGACGGGTAGAGGTCTTACTTACGGCGGAAGCCTTGTTAGAACGGAAGCTACGGGTTACGGACTTGTTTATATTACGGAAGAAGCTTTAAAGGCCCGCGGCGACAGCTTTGAGGGCAAAACCGTTGTGATTTCCGGTTCGGGTAACGTTGCAATTTACGCTTGCGAAAAGGCGCAGAGCCTCGGCGCTAAAGTGGTTGCAATGTATGATTCCGACGGCTACGTATATGACCCCAACGGTATCAAATTAGACGTTGTTAAAGATATCAAGGAAGTTAAGCGCGGTAGAATTAAAGAGTACGCTAAGCGCGTAAAAGGCGCTACTTATAAAGAGGACTGCAAAGGCATTTGGACTATTCCCTGCGATATTGCATTGCCTTGCGCAACTCAGAACGAAATTGACGAAGCTTCCGCAAAAGCGCTTGTTAAAAACGGCGTTAAGTACGTTGCCGAAGGTGCAAATATGCCTTCGACCTTGGAAGCTATCGAAGTGTTCCAGAAAAATAAAGTCGTTTTCCTTCCCGCAAAAGCGGCAAACGCGGGCGGTGTCGCTACCAGCGCGCTCGAGATGGCGCAGTCGTCCGGCAGAATGTTCTGGTCGTTTGAAGAGGTAGACGCAAAGCTTAAAAATATAATGGTAAACATCTACCACAATATTGACAACGCGGCAAAAGAATACGGCTATGACGGCAATTACGTTATGGGCGCAAACATAGCGGGCTTTATCAAGGTTGCCACCGCAATGATGGCTCACGGCATAGTTTAATCAATTATAAAATCAAAGAGCCGTTCTCGGATAAAGAGAACGGCTTTCTTTATAAAGTTGACTAAATTCGTATTTGTGTTATAATAATTAAGAGGTAATAATATGCGCTTGGTTATAAAGGTGGGGACGTCAACTTTGACTCACTCGTCGGGCAGATTGAATATCCGCCGCGTTGAACAGCTTTGTAAGGTTATCAGCGATTTAAAGAATGCCGATAATGAGGTTGTGCTTGTGTCTTCCGGTGCGATAGGAATGGGGGTTAGCAAGCTCAATCTCGGCGCGCGCCCTTCTGATATGCCTACAAAACAGGCGGCGGCCGCCGTCGGCCAGTGCGAGCTTATGTATACTTACGATAAGCTTTTTTCCGTCTATAATCATACCGTTGCACAGGTGCTGGTAACCGGCGACGATATAGAAAACAACGACAGGCGCAATCACTTTAAAAATACCGTTTTCCGCCTTTTAGAGCTTGGCGCTATTCCCGTCATTAACGAAAACGATACGGTATCAACCGCAGAAATCGCAGTAGGAGATAACGACACTCTCGCGGCAATAGTTGCCGTAAACGTTAAGGCGGATTTATTGATATTACTTTCAGATATAGACGGACTTTACACTGCAGACCCTAAAAAAGATAGCGGGGCGAAGTTGATTCCGTTTGTTGAAAATCTGGACGATAAAATTTATTCGATTGCTGGCGGTGCGGGCAGTGCGCTCGGAACGGGCGGTATGTCCACAAAAATAAAAGCCGCACAAATTTGCACGGATGGCGGTATAGATATGATAATCGCAAACGGAGCTAATCCCGAAAAGCTTTACGAGGCCGTCGCAGGAGAAAGTATAGGAACGTTTTTTAAAGGTAAAAAATGACCACTTTAGAGATTTTGGATAATGCAAAAAGAGTAAAAAGCACAGTCGCATTAATGTCAACCGAGCAAAAAAACGCTGCCCTTATAAATATGGCTGCGGCAATCGAAGAGGATAAAAACAGTATTTTGCGCGCAAATAAGGCTGATTTGAGGGCCGTGCGCGGTACTATGTCAGACGTAATGCTGGACAGATTGCGTTTAAACGAGGACAGAGTGCGTTCTATGGCGGACGGCTTGCGTGCGGTGGCAAAGCTTAATGACCCTATAGGTGAAGTTATTGACGAGTTTACCCCCCCAAACGGAATTAATATATGTAAGGTCTCCGTGCCTATAGGGGTTGTTGCTATAATTTACGAAAGCCGCCCAAATGTAACGGCGGACGCCGCAGCACTTGCTTTAAAGAGCGGAAACGTATGCGTTTTGCGCGTCGGTAAGGAAGCGTATTTATCTGCTCGCGCGATAGTTAACGCAATGCGTAAAGGGCTTAAGAAAGCGGGTGTATCGCAAAACGCCGTAAGCCTTGTTGAGGATTTATCGCGCGACAGTGCAACTCAGTTAATGACTGCGGTAGGATACGTTGATTTGCTTATACCGCGCGGAGGCAAAGGGCTTATTTCCGCATGCGTTGAAAACGCAAAAGTTCCGTGCATACAGACAGGTACGGGCATTTGTCACGTTTATGTTGACGAGTTTGCCGACGAAGATAAAGCGTTGAATATAATAGAAAACGCTAAGTGTAGCCGTCCTTCCGTATGTAATGCAATGGAAGTATGCCTTATAAATAGGACCATAGCTGATAGTTTTTTGCCTAAGCTTTATAATAGGCTCGTAACTGACAGAAAAGAAAACCCTGTAAAACTTAAACTTGACGAATTTGCATACGCTGTTTTAGCAAGTAAACCGTATTCTGAAAAGGCGGTAGACAACGACTTTGATACCGAGTTTTTAGATTACATTTTAGCAGTAAAGGTCGTAGACGACGTTAAAGATGCAGTTTATCATATTTCGCTTCATTCTACGGGACACAGCGACTGTATCGTAACAGAAAATGACGAAAACGCAAAATACTTCACGCGCGCGGTTGACAGTGCGGCTGTTTATGTCAACGCTTCTACGCGTTTTACGGACGGAGGAGAGTTTGGTTTAGGGTGTGAAATGGGAATTTCCACGCAAAAGGTTCACGCCCGCGGACCTATGGGGCTTAAAGAGCTTACTTCATACAAATACGTTGTTTCAGGCAACGGACAGATAAGAAAATAGTCTAAATCGCTTAAATTAGAGCAAAAGGATAGTACTATGTTAGACGTGTTAGTTACTTCAATCAATGCGGTAGTGCCTATTATACTGCTGATTTTGTTGGGATACCTTTTAAATAAGTTTAATTTCCTCAACAAATTTTTTGTAAAAATAGGCAACAAGTTTGTTTTTAAGGTGTGCTTGCCGTGCATGCTTTTTATTAACATTTACGATAAAATGGACAGCTTTGCTGATATTCGGTGGGACGTCGTTTTATACGCGGTAATAGCAATATGCGTAATTTTCGGCTTGGGACTTCTTACGGCAATATTAACTACCAGACAGCAGAATCGCAGAGGAGTTATTTTGCAATGCTCGTTCAGGAGTAATTTTGCGATTATAGGGCTTGCGCTTGTTGAAAGGCTTGGCGGTGATACTGGCTTGGCGGGTATAATTTCCGCATTCTCGATACCTGTATTTAATATTTTGGCGGTTATTGCTCTTTCAATTTTCGTAAGGGAAGAAGCACCCGCCCCTGTCAAGGGAGAAATGCAGACTGTACCGCAAGGGGATAGCACCGCCGCGGTTGCTTGCGAATCTTCCCCCGGAGTTAAAGCGGCAAAATCCAAGCACAGTGTAAAAAGCATTTTATTGAATATAGTAAAAAATCCGCTTATAATCGGCGTGTTCGTAGGGCTCGTGTTTGTAGCAGTAAGAGAGATAGAAAGAGCTGCTGGCTTTACAAAAATAATACAAGTCGCTATGGAGGTTAATGGCACTGAGGTTGAAGGTGTCATTATTAACGGTGAAGTTGTTACTCAAATGACGCAGGAAGTCGTCAAATTCCGTTTCGACAACCAGCTTAAATTTTTATATACTGCCGTTAAGGACTTAAAGGCAATAGCGTCTCCTTTGGCGTTAATCGTACTCGGCGGACAGTTCGAGTTTTCTGCTGTAAAGGGTATGACAAAAGAAATTATCGTCGGAACCGCATGGCGAGTATTAATTGCGCCGCTAATCGGTATAGGCGTAGCTTTTCTTTTGAGTAGGTATACTAATTTAGTCACTTTCGGCTCGGACGTCTATCCTACGCTGATTGCGCTATTCGGAACGCCAGTTGCGGTTTCAAGTGCGATTATGGCTGGAGAAATGAAAAACGACGAACAGCTTGCAACCCAACTTGTCGTGTGGACGAGTATATGTTCGATATTGTCTATTTTCATTACGGTATTTATCTGTGGACTTTTGTGGTAAAATATGAAAATTCTTACTGTAACCGCACGCAGCGCAACTTTTGAAATCGAAAACGGCAAAGCGCCTTATTTCAGTCAAAATAAATATGAAATTAAACTAAACGGAAAACTTGTCCGTTCAGACGACAGGAACGTTTTTTCCTTGTTTTCGCTTGAACCTGACAGTGAATACGAAGTCGAGGCTTGTGGAGAGTTTATAAAATTTAAAACGCTGAAAGTGGATTGTCTTTTCAGTGTTAAAGATTTTAATGCTTACGGCGACGGCGTTCACGATGACACCGCCGCGTTTGCCGCCGCAATTAGCTGTATTCCCGAAAATTCGACGCTTTACGTCCCTGCGGGAACATATTTCATTACACCGCTGTTTTTAAAGAGCGGTGTAACGATTTACCTTGAAAAAGGCGCAGTTATTCTTGCGAATCCGGACAGAAACGTGTATCCTGTATTGCCTGCCTTGGTTGGCGGTAACAATTTGGGGACATGGCAGGGGGAGGAAGCCGACTGCTTTGCCTCGATTATAACGGCTTACAAATGTAAAAATATTGCAATTATCGGCGAGGGTGAAATAAACTGTAACGCTTTAGCTGGCGACTGGTATAAAAACCACCGTGTAAAGCGAGTTGCGTGGCGTCCGCGCGGCGTGTTTTTCAACCGTTGCCAAAACGTTTTAATGCAGGGAATTACGCTCCGCGATACTCCGTCGTGGAACGTTCATCCGTATTTTTGTAAGGACGTAAAGCTGTTTGATTTGAATTTGAAAAACATCCCGACAATGCCGACTACGGACGGAATCGATCCCGATTGTTGCGACGGGGTTGAAATTGCGGGCGTTAATATTTCAGTCGGAGATGACTGTATTGCAATAAAATCTGGAACGCTTGAATTTGCTAAAAAGTACCGCACGCCGAGCAGAAATATAAAAATCACAAACTGCTTAATGCGAGAAGGACACGGCGGTGTGGTTTTCGGTAGCGAGCTTTCAGGCGGAATTGAAAACGTTATTGTTACAAAATGCATTTTTGAGGGGACGGACAGAGGGCTTCGCATTAAGACGAGGCGAGGGCGAGGCAGAATAGGTAAGTGCGGCGGCGTAACTTTTTCGGATATAGAAATGAAAAATGTAAAAGTTCCCTTCGTTATAAATATGTACTACAATATGGGCGATGAAAACGGGCATACGGAGTACGTTTATACAACAAAAAAATTACCTGTTGACGACCGCACGCCCGAAGTCGGCGCTTTCACCTTTAAAAATATGACCTGTTCGGGAGTTGAATACTGCGCGGGCGCTTTTTACGGCTTGCCAGAGGCACCCATTAAATGTATTACTTTTGAAAATGTTTCGTTCACTTATAACAAAAATGTCGAAGCAGGCTTTCCTGATATGCGCGAGGAGAACGAAGCGGTTAAAAATTTGGGCTTAGATTTCAGGTTTGTTGAAGAAGTCAAGCTTAAAAACGTAAACATATCAGGGCAGGAAGGAGAGGAAGTTCTGCTTGAAGAAGTCGGAAAATTTACTAAACTATAATTAAAATTATTTCCGCCCGAAATTCGGGCGGATTTTTTATTGTTTAAAACCTTGACAATGGGCTCACTTAATATTATAATAAAACATATGTTGCAAAACGTTAGTTTTAAATAAGGAGATAATTATGCCCCCTAAGGCGAAATTTACTAAAGAAGAGATAGTTTCCGCCGCGCTTGAAATTGTTAAACGCGACGGAATAGACGCGTTGACGGCGCGCTCGCTTGGTAACGTGCTCGGCAGCTCTGCAAGACCGATTTTTACGGTGTTTGAAAATATGGACGAGGTTCACGCCGAGGTTTTATCCGCAGCAAAAAGACTGTACGAGAAGTACGAGGACGAAGGAATGAGCGGCGAAAACGCTTTCAAGGGTTCGGGCACGGGTTATATCCGTTTTGCCGCCGAACAGCCTAAGCTTTTTCAGCTTCTTTTCATGATGGAAAAACAAACTGTTCCGGGCATCGACAATATATTGTTCGAGATAGACGATTACAGCGAAAAGATATTAAACTCGGTTACGTCAACTTACGGTTTCAGTCGTGAAACTTCAATGGAAGTTTACATGCATCTTTGGATATACTCGCACGGCATAGCGTCGCTTATCGCAACCAACGTTTGCCGTTTTACCAATGAAGAAATTTCGCGTATGCTTACCGAGGTCGGCGGAAGCATAATACGCAAGTTTAAATCGGAGAGGAGAAAATGATAAAAGCACAGAATATTTGCAAGTCGTACAATAACGGTGCGGTACGGGTTCTCAAAGATATTTCGATCGAAATAGAGGACGGTGCTTTTACCGTAATTTTAGGCGCTTCAGGTTCGGGTAAATCAACGCTTATGAGCGTACTTTCAGGCTTAGAGCGCCCCGATAGCGGCACAGTAGTCTGCGGTGACGAGGACTTAACTGCAATGAATGACAAACAACTTACCGAATTCAGAAAAAGGCAGGTCGGTTTTATTTTTCAGCAGTATTATCTTTTGTCACATTTAAGCGTGGAAAGCAACGTAAAGCTCGGCGCGGATCTTGCGGGCAATAAAAACTACCGTGAAATTATCGGGCAGGTCGGGCTTGGTGAAAAGTTAAAAAACCGTCCGTTTGAGCTTTCGGGCGGTGAACAGCAACGCGTATGTATTGCCAGGGCGCTTGCAAAAAAGCCTAACATTCTATTCCTTGACGAGCCCACGGGCGCGCTTGACGAAAAGACAGGAAGGGAAGTCCTTGATTATATTTCAAGACTTAAAAAAGAGTTGGGCTTTACTATGATTATGGTAACTCATAACGAAAATATCGCTGAGACGGCTGATACGGTCATAAGAATGAATAGCGGAAAGATAGTTGAAGTTTATAAAAATAAATCGCCAAAAACCGCATACGAGATAGGGTGGTAA
>JAIDRX010000081.1 GCA_029061495.1 Clostridia bacterium | reverse complement strand
AAACGCAGTGGCAAACCTTACGGACTACGAGGGGAGCATGCCCAAATTAAAATGCTCTTACGTTTTTCAGTCGCCGTGTCTCGTCCCTAACCTTACAGTATACGACAATTTGAAGCTCGTCTGCAAGGACGGAGAAAAGATTGCAGCAATGCTCGAGGCGGTCAAACTTTCAGACAAAGCAAAAAGCTATCCCGTAACTCTTTCGGGCGGACAAGCGCAGAGGGTTTCAATTGCCCGCGCCTTCCTTTTCGACAGCGACGTAATTTTACTTGACGAACCTTTTTCATCGCTAGATTTAAAGCTGAAAACTCAAATGACCGAACTCTTTTTCGAGGTCTGGCGCAAGTATAAAAGGACGGTTTTGTACGTAACGCACGACGCGGACGAGGCTGTTGCAGCCGCACAGAGAATAATAGTGATAGAGAGCGGTAAAATTATTTACGATAAAAAAATCGGAAGTTTGCCGCCGCGCGCGCCAAATTCCGCAACAGAGTTAAGGGCGGAACTTGTAGACGTACTTATGGGTAACGGCGAATAAACTTTCCGCCGAATACTTGACTTTAAATTGTATTCAAATTATAATAATTACAAAACCAAAGGAGAAACCCATATGAAAAAGTTTTTTAAAGAATTTAAAGACTTCATTTCCCGCGGAAACGTTCTCGATATGGCAGTCGGCATTATCGTCGGCGGAGCGTTCACCGCAATCATTACGGCGCTCGTAAACCACATTTTGACCCCGCTTATAAACTGGATACCCGGCGCGGACAATACCGGCGCACTGCAAGTAGTTTTAAGAAAAGCCGTACTTGACGCAGAGGGCAATACTATAACCGATGCGCTTATAATAGACTTCGGTGCGGTAATTTCCGCAGTCGTAACCTTCCTTATTACTGCGTTCGTGCTGTTCCTTATAATCAAGGCTATCAACACGATTCGTGCAGGCGGCAGAAAGGTAGCCGAAAAGCAGAAAAAGGCTATCGAGAAGAAGTTAAAGAAGGGTGAAATCACCGCAGAGGAAGCTGAAGCGCAGCAGGCGGCGGTAAAAGCTCCCGCAGAAGTTGCTCCCGTTGAAACCACGGACGACCTTTTAAGGGAAATCCGCGACCTTTTAAAGGCGCAGAACGTAAAAGCGGCAGTGGACAAGCTTGACGAAAAAGTAGAAAAATAAATAAAAACGCATACGCGCACGCCCTAAGGCGTGCGCGTAATAATTTTATTCCATTAATTTTCTTATTTAATTTTAAAAAAATTCCGTTCAAATAGTTTTCTTTTCACTATATATTGTGTTATAATTAGCTTATCTATTGCAGATATTGTGGTTCAGCGTATAAAAAAGGTGAATCCCGAGCGGAATGCAACTATAAAAAAGTAGACGTTGAACACGGCGATAACTGGCATAAGCACCATAAGCAAAACATTCTTTATTTTATAGCGCATTATAAACATGCTTACGTAAGCGCCTATCGCTCCGCCGAGTATGGCGGTAAGTATTATCTTTCCGTCCCCGGTGTTCGCTTTGCAGTCGTCTCCGTTTTCGTCGCGTAGAGTGCGCAAAAGAATTACTGCGTAAAAATTTACGGCAAGTATATACACGATAAACGCAATATATAAAAGAAGCATACAAAAAGTATGCCGCAAATAGTTAGTTTAATACGGAGGAGTTTATGGGCAAAGTAGCTATCATCATGGGCAGTAAGTCTGATTTAAGTGTGGTTAAGCCTGCGGTAAGCGTAATTAAAAGCTTCGACGTTGACGTTGAAGTCAGGGTTATTTCCGCGCACAGAACTCCGGAAGAGGCTCACGAGTTTTCCGCAAACGCAATAAAGCGCGGCATAGAGGTTATAATATGCGCGGCGGGTAAAGCCGCACACCTCGGCGGAGTAATAGCGGCTAGCACGACTTTACCTGTAATAGGTCTTCCTGTAAAAACCGATATGATGGGTGGGCTTGACAGCCTTCTGTCTATTGTACAAATGCCTTCGGGCATACCCGTTGCAACCGTCGGAGTAAACGGTGGAGAGAATGCGGGTCTGCTCGCTTTGCAGATACTTGCAATAAAGTATCCCGAGCTTGCTTCAAAGCTTTGCGACTACAAGCGCAAGATGAGGGAAAAGATTAACGCTGACGACGTTGCCCTGCAAACGGAAGTAGAGCAACTGTAAAATTATACCCGCGGGCAATACGCGGGTTTTTAAGTTAAAAGTCAAAGCCCGCTTTCAGGCGGTTAAATAAATTTCTAAGGAGAAAATTTATGCAGAAAAAGGAACAGCTTTATGAAGGAAAAGCCAAAAAGGTTTTCGCAACCGAAAACCCCGACTATGTAATCGTGTCTTATAAGGACGACGCAACCGCGTTCAACGGTCTTAAAAAAGGTACGATATCGGGCAAGGGCGTTATCAACAACAAGATGAGCAACATGATGATGGGCATGCTCGAAAAGAAGGGTATCCCCACGCATTTCGTAGAGCAGATCGACGACAGAAACACCGTCGTTAAAAAAGTTGAAATCGTTCCTTTGGAAGTTATTATAAGAAACGTTGCCGCAGGCAGCTTTTCAAAGAGATACGGCGTTGCAGAGGGCACGCTTTTCTCCGCGCCCACTATAGAGTTTTCGTATAAGAACGACGACTTGGGCGACCCCCTTATAAACGACTATCACGCTCTCGCGTTAAAGCTTGCAACCGCGGAAGAAATCGAGACCATAAAGAAAATGGCTTTCGCAGTCAACGACGCAATGAAAGAGTTCTTTAAAAAGCTCAATATCGATTTAATCGACTTCAAGCTCGAGTTCGGCAGATTCAAGGGACAAATCGTCCTTGCGGACGAAATTTCACCCGATACCTGCCGCTTCTGGGAAGCGGGCAGCTGGGACACAACCAAGCACGTCAGCCTTGATAAAGACAGATTCCGCAGAGATTTAGGCGGAGTCGAGGACGCATATCAGGAAGTATTTAAGCGCCTTACGGGAGAGTAATACTATATGGGCGGATTTTTCGGCTCGGTAAAAAAGAGCAGCGCCGTATTCGACGTGTTTATCGGCACCGACTATCACTCGCACCTCGGAACGAAGCGCGGAGGAATGGCGGCGTACGATAAGTCGATCGGCTTACAGCGCGAAATACATAACATTGAAAATGCTCCTTTCAGAACCAAGTTCGAGCGCGTTTTAAGCGAAATGAAGGGCAACGCGGCGATAGGCTGTATAAGCGATACCGACCCGCAGCCTTTGCTTACCGTTTCAAAGCTCGGCACTTACGCGATTTGTACGATAGGCATTATAAACAACGCTACAACGCTGATGCAGAAGGTTCTGAAAAACGGCGGGTATTTCGACGCAATGACGGGCAGCAAGGTCAACTCTAACGAGCTTGTCGCCGCACTTATAAACAGTAAAGACAGCTATGCGGAAGGTATCCGCTACGCTCAAAAGCAGGTAGAGGGTACTGTATCCATACTTCTTTTGACTGATAAGGGAACTCTTATCGCCGCAAGGGATAAGGTCGGTAGGCTTCCCGTTCAGATAGGCAAATGCGAGGACGGATATTGCGTTTCGTTTGAAAGCTTTGCCTACAAAAAATTAGGATATGCCGACGAGAGAGAGCTCGGTCCCGGTGAAATCGTTGAAATTTCCGCAGACGGAATAAAACAGCTTGTACGTCCCGGCGACAAAATGCGCATTTGCTCATTCCTTTGGTCGTATTACGGATATCCTACTTCGTCTTACGAGGGTGTAAACGTCGAGGTTATGCGCTGTAAAAACGGCGAAATTTTCGCAAGAAACGACGCTAAAACCCACGACTTACACGAAATAGATTACGTCGGCGGTGTTCCAGACTCTGGCACGCCCCACGCGATAGGCTACGCCAACGCTTGCAAAGTTCCTTTTGCACGCCCTTATATAAAATATACGCCGACCTGGTCGCGTAGCTTTATGCCCGTGAACCAGACGGAGCGCAATAAGGTTGCCAAAATGAAGCTTATCCCGGTTCACGAATTTATCGAGGGTAAAAAGCTGCTTTTGGTAGACGACTCTATCGTTCGCGGAACTCAGCTTAAAGAAACGGTTGATTTCCTCTATTCGCACGGAGCTAAGGCAGTGCATATGCGTTCGGCTTGTCCGCCCATAATGTACGGCTGTAAATATCTCAATTTCTCCCGCTCGTCGGGCGATATGGATTTGATTACGCGCCGCACTATGATGGAATTAGAGGGTGAGGACGCTATAAAGCATATCGAAGAATACAGCAATTCCGAAACGGAGCGCGGCAAGGCTATGAGAAAAGCCATCTGCGATAAGTTCCAGTTTGAATCGCTTGAATTTCAGTCGTTAGAGGGTTTGATAGAGGCTATCGGTATAGAGCCTTGCAAACTCTGCACGTATTGTTGGACGGGTAAAGAGTAAACGGAATTCAGAGGCATTTCAATGCAAGACGAAATTCATGAGGAGTGCGGAGTATTCGGCGTCTATTCGCAGGAGAACCGCGACGTTGCGCATACGGTATATTACGGACTTTATGCCTTACAGCACAGAGGGCAGGAGTCAAGCGGTATTGCCGTAGCGTACGCCGATAAAATTACTTACTATAAGGGAATGGGGCTTGTCGTAGACGTTTTTGCAAACGGCAACCTCGATAAACTTCCCGAAGGCGATATAGCGATAGGGCACGTCCGCTATTCAACGACAGGCGCAAGCCAACTGCTTAATGCACAGCCCGTAGTGTTTACTGGTAAGTGCGGGAAAATGGCGGTTGCGCATAACGGCAATTTGACCAACACCAAACAGCTGCGCGACGAGCTTATTAAAGAGAATGCGGTATTTCAGACGACTATTGACTCTGAAGTAATTGCGGTACTTATAAACAGTCTATCCGACGGCGACTTACTTACGGGCATAAAACGCGCCTGCGTAAAATTCAAAGGCTCGTATGCGCTAGTTGTTATGACGAGCGATAAGCTCATAGCCGTGCGCGATCCGTTCGGAATAAGACCTCTTTGCATAGGCACTATGGACGGAGACGTGGTTGTCGCAAGCGAAACCTGCGCGCTCGATGCAGTCGGCGCAAACTACCTGCGCGACGTGAAGGCGGGCGAAATCGTAGTTATAGACTGCGAGGGAATCCATTCATACATGATGGATAACCTCCCTCAGAAAACCAGTATGTGCATATTCGAATACGTTTACTTTGCCCGGCATGACTCGGTGCTTGACGGATTAAGCGTATACGAAGCGCGCAAAAACGCTGGTAAGCTTCTTGCAAAATTTTGCCCGGTGGAGGCGGATCTCGTTTCCGGCGTTCCCGACTCCGGTAACGTTGCGGCAAGGGGATACAGCGAGGAGAGCGGAATACCCTTCGTCGAAGCGCTTGCAAGAAACAGATACGTCGGTAGAACGTTTATCCAGCCCGACCAAAGACAGAGAGAAAACAGTTTAAGCGTTAAAATGAACGCACTGCGCGGCAACGTCCGCGATAAGCGCGTAATACTTATAGACGACTCTATCGTGCGCGGCACGACTATGAGAAAGATTATAAAAATGCTGAGGAACGCTGGCGCAAAGGAAGTGCATATAAGAATTTGCTCGCCCATAATAAAACACCCGTGCCACCTCGGAATAGATATACAGACCTATTCGCAGCTTATAGGCGCGTACAAGGACGAAGAGCGCATTTGCGAAAGCCTCGGCGCGGACAGTGTAAGGTATCTTACGGTAGACCAGCTTCTTAAAACGTGCGAGGGGGCGAATACGAATTTTTGCCTCGGCTGTTTTAACGGTCAGTATCCGTATCCGCTTGAAGATTACGAGGCGGACAAACTCAAATTAGAATAAACCAAAAGCAAAGTACAAGGAGATAAGTATGGCTATATCATATAAGGACAGCGGCGTTGACGTTGAAAGAGGCTATAAAGCCGTTCAGCTTATGAAGGAACACGTCAAATCAACCTACACAAGCGGCGTGCTCGGCGACCTCGGCTCATTCGGCGGCTTTTTCAAAATGCCCGAAGGAATGAAAGAACCCGTCCTCGTTGCGGGAACTGACGGCGTAGGCACTAAACTCAAATATGCTATAATTTCGGACAAGCATGACACTATCGGTATCGACGCAGTCGCTATGTGCGTAAACGACATAGTTTGTCAGGGCGCAAAACCGCTCTTTTTCCTCGACTATTTTGCTACGGGCAGTTTAAGTCCCGAAAAGGTTTCAACGGTAGTTTCGGGCATTGCGGAAGGTTGTAGACAGTCGGGCGCGGCGCTTATCGGCGGTGAAACGGCAGAAATGCCCGGCTTCTATCCCGAAGGTGAATACGATATAGCGGGCTTTGCCGTGGGCGCGGTTGAAAAGTCTAAAATTATAAACGGCGCAAATATTAAAGCGGGCGACGTGCTTATCGGCTTAAAATCGAGCGGAATTCACTCCAACGGATACTCGCTTGTAAGAAAGCTTTTCGGCGAGGATATTTCCGCGCTTGATAAGTTCGACAGCGAGCTTAATGCAAAGCCTATAGACGTACTTTTAACCCCTACAAGAATTTACGTAAAAAGCATACTTGCATTAATTGAAAAAGTTAACGTAAAGGGCATTGCGCATATCACGGGCGGCGGCTTCTTTGAAAATATTCCCCGCATTTTCCCCGAGGGTATCGGTTGCGAAATTGATAAAAACTCATATGAGATTCCCGCGGTGTTCAAGGTTATGCAAAAGCGCGCAGGTATCACGGACGCGCAGATATACAACACCTTCAACATGGGCATAGGTATGGTTGTATGCGTTGACGAAAAAGACGTAAAAGCAACTATAGCGCAGCTCGAGTCCACGGGTGAAAAATGCGTCGTTCTCGGAAAAACCGTAAAGGGTAGCGGAGTAAAACTTTTATGAAGCGTATAGCGGTTTTCGCTTCGGGAGGCGGTACGGACTTTCAGTCTATAATAAACGCCAATAAAGCGGAAAAGTTTTGTGAAATCAGCCTTTTAATTGCCTCTAAAGACGGAATCGGCGCAATAGAGCGTGCGCGTGCAAACGGCATACAGGCGGCTGTATTTTCAAAACAGAACTATCCCGATTTGGAAACTTTGTATTCCGAGCTTACTTATCTTTTAAATATGCACCGCGTGGATTATATCGTCCTTGCGGGTTGGCTTAAAATAATACCGCAAAGCTTTATCACGGCTTTTGCGGACAGAATTATAAATATCCATCCGTCGCTTATACCCGCATTTTGCGGCGCGGGCTTCTACGGACTTAAAGTGCATCAGGCGGTTATAGACTACGGCGCAAAGGTGTCGGGCTGTACGGTTCATTTCGTAAACGAAGTGCCCGACGGCGGCGCGATAATCGCACAAAAAACGGTAGAGGTTGCGGATAGCGACACGGCTGAAAGTTTGCAGGCAAAAATTTTAGTGGAGGAGCATAAGCTTCTTCCGTACTGCGTAAAAAAGCTGTGCCTCGGTAAAATTGAAAAAACGGACAGAAAAGTTATTATAAAAAACTAAAGCGGAGGAACGTATGAAAATGAAAAAGAGAGCGCTTGTCAGCGTATCCGACAAGGCGGGCGTAGTCGAGTTTTGTAAAGGACTTGTTGAAAACGGATTTGAAATAATTTCGACGGGCGGCACTGCAAAAGCATTAAAGGACGCGGGTTTAAACGTAATAGGCATATCAGATATAACGGGCTTCCCCGAGTGCCTTGACGGCAGAGTAAAGACCTTGCATCCCAACGTTCACGCAGGACTTCTTGCCATGCGTTCCAACCCCGAGCATATGGCTCAGCTTGAAAAATTAAACATAAACACTATCGATATCGTTTGCGTAAATTTGTATCCCTTCAAGGCTACGCTTGCAAGAGGAGCGGACTTTGCAACGTGTATCGAAAACATAGATATAGGCGGACCTACAATGATAAGAGCGGCGGCAAAAAATTATCAGGATGTCGCGGTTATCGTAGACCCTAAGGACTATAATAAGGTTCTGGACGAATTAAAGGCTGGTGGAGTTACGCTTGAAACAAAGAAGTATCTCCAGTACAAAGTATTTGCGCACACCGCAGTATATGACAGCCTTATTTCGAATTACCTTGCTTCCCAACTCGGCATAACTTTCCCCGACCAAGTTACATTTGCTTACGAAAAGGCCCAGGATATGCGCTACGGCGAAAATCCCCAGCAACAGGCGGTTTTCTATAACGAACCGTTTATCCGCAAAGGCTCGCTCTCGTCCGCAAAACAGCTTTGGGGCAAAGAGCTTTCGTACAACAATATCAACGATGCAAACGGCGCGTTAGAGCTTTTAAAGGAATTCGGAAGCACCCCCGCGGTTGTTGCGTGCAAGCACTCTAACCCCTGCGGCGTAGGTACGGGCAAAAGCATTTACGAGGCGTATATGCGCGCGTATGAAAGCGACCCCGTTTCCGTATTCGGCGGAATACTTGCTATCAACGGAACGGTTGACGAGGACACCGCAAATGAAATCAACAAAATCTTTATTGAAATAGTTATGGCGCCCGCATTTACAGACAAGGCGCTTGAAATTCTCGAAAGCAAGAAAAATATCCGTCTGTTGCAAATCGACGATATTTCCGCTAAGCGCGAAAAGTCCGCGTTCGATATGAAAAAGGTTTACGGCGGACTTCTCGTTCAGCAGTATGACGAAAGTTTACTCAGCGGCGAGGATATGGACCTTTTTATAACCAAAGCCAAGGTTGAAACTTCTATTCTTCCTACAGGCAAGGAAAAGACAGTTTACGGTTTGGGCGTAGTTACCGACCGCGCCCCCACGAAGCAGGAAGTTGAAGCTTTGCTTTTTGCCTGGAAGGTAGTAAAACATACAAAGTCCAACGCTATAGTAATTGGCAAAGCCGACAGAACTACGGGCATAGGTATGGGTCAGACAAACCGCATCTGGGCGGCACAACAGGCAATAGCGCACGCAGGCAAAGAAGCAAAGGGTTCGGTAATGGCTTCCGACGCGTTTTTCCCTTTCCCCGACTGCGTTGAAGAGTGCGTGAAGGCGGGCATCACCGCAATAATTCAGCCCGGCGGCTCTATTAAGGATAAGGACTCGGTTGAAGCTTGCAACGCTGCTGGTATTGCGATGGTGTTTGTAGGCGACCGCCACTTTAAACACTAATTATTTAAAACTCTACGGCGCAAGCAAAAACCACGATTTTTGCTTAGCGCACACAATTTGCGCAAACATGCGCCTCAGCGAAGTGAATTCGCGCAATTATATTATGGTGTGCCCTTAATATTGCGCGAAGAGAGGCCGAGCCTCTAAAATCAAGAAATTTGTTGTGCGCAGAATAGCGCAACAAATTTGTGAGGTTTTTATGAACGTACTTGTAATAGGTAACGGCGGCAGAGAACACGCAATTCTGCTTGCACTTAAAAAGAGCAAACGCATTGAAAAACTGTATTGTATGAAGGGCAACGCAGGTACTGCCGAAATTGCAGAAAATGTCGACGTTGACTATATGGATATAGCTGCGGTTATCTCTTACGCAACCGCACATCCCGAAATCGACTACTATGTTGTTACGCCCGACGACCCTCTGGCTATAGGGCTTGTTGATGCGCTTGAAGGAATAGGAAAGCGCTGTTTCGGACCGAGAAAAGCGGCGGCGCAAATAGAAGCGAGCAAGGCTTTTGCAAAACAGCTTATGAAAAAGTATAAAATTCCCACGGCGGAGTCTGAAACTTTTTCCGATTACGAGCAAGCTTTGGCTTACGTCCGCAAAAAGGGCGCGCCCATAGTTTTAAAGGCCGACGGACTTGCGCTCGGCAAGGGTGTGCTCGTTTGCGAAACGCTTGAACAAGCCGAAGCAGGTCTTAAAGAAATTATGCTCGATAAAGCCTTCGGTTCTGCGGGAAATAAAGTAGTTATAGAGGAGTTTCTCCGCGGTCTTAAATACATCCCCGGCGAAGAAGTTTCCGTTCTCGCTTTCACCGACGGAAAGGCTATCGTTCCTATGATAACCTCGTGCGATCATAAGCGTGCGCACGACGGCGACAAGGGTTTGAATACGGGCGGTATGGGAACTTTTTCTCCATGTCCGTTCTGGAATAAAAAGCTTGAAAAGCAAGTACTTAAAAAAATTATGATACCCACCGTAAAGGCAATGAACAAGGAGGGCAGAAAGTTTAAAGGCTGTCTGTACTTCGGGCTTATGCGCACGGACAAGGGTATGAAGGTAGTCGAATATAATTCAAGGTTCGGCGATCCCGAAACGCAGGTTGTTCTTCCTATGTTAAAGACTGATTTACTCGATATTTTCGAGGCGGTTACGGAAGAAAAGCTTTCGGATATTAAAATCGAATGGGAGGACGGCGCGTGCGTATGCGTAGTGCTTGCAAGCGGCGGCTATCCCGAAAGTTATAAAAAGGGTAAAGAAATTACTATCGGCGACACGGACGGCGTAACTTTAGTTCACGCGGGTACCGCAATAAAAGACGGTAAACTCGTAACGAACGGCGGCAGAGTTATGGGCGTTGTTGCAAGAGGTAAAGACGTTGAAAAAGCGCGCGAAAAAGCGTACTCGGCAGTTAAAAATATCGAGTGGGAAAATATGCAGTACCGCACTGATATAGGAATCAAATACCGCGAAGGGTAAAGATATGATTTACAGAATTTTCGTAGAAAAAAAGGATAAACTTCAGGCCGACAAAGTTAAAGAGGATATTCGTAACCTCCTTAAAATTTCGGTATCGGACGTTCGTAAGTTTTTGCGCTACGACGTGGACGGACTTAACGCAAACGAGTTTGCGGCGGCAGTTCCTACCGTGTTTTCAGAGCCCCCAGTAGACAACGTCTATTACGAGGATATCGAGGTAGACAAAAACTATTACGTCTTTGCAATAGCGTACCTTACGGGGCAGTACGACCAGCGTGCAGACAGTGCGGCTCAGTGCTGTCAGCTTCTCACGCAAAAAGAGCGTCCTTTGATAAAGTGCGCTACTGTCTACGCTGTAAGAGGGGCAAATTCCGAGCAGATAGAACGTATAAAGAAGCACCTTATCAACCCCGTTGAAAGCGAGGAGGTCAGCCTCGATAAGCCCGAGACTCTTGCGCATTTAGCCGTTGAAGCCGAGCCCGTAAAAACTCTTTACGGGTTTACGGACTATACCGACGAGCAAATTGCCAAGTTCCACGACGAGGCGGGACTTGCTATGTCTGTCGAAGATTTGGCTTTCGTGCGCGACTATTTCACGCAGGAAGGCAGAAATCCTACCGAAACGGAAATAAAGGTTATAGACACGTACTGGTCTGACCATTGCCGTCATACGACTTTCGCGACCGAGCTTAAAGATATTGAAATTCACAGCGATAACCCCAACATAGGCATGGCGCTGGGTATGTACAGGGGGCTTTTCAACGAGCTGTATAAAGGCAGAGAGGACAAATATCCCTGTCTTATGGACTTAGCTACTATCGCTGTTAAAAAGCTTAAAAAAGAGGGTAAGCTCAATAACCTTGACGAGTCGGATGAAATCAACGCCTGCTCGATAAAAGTTGACGCCGTAATCGACGGCAAACCCGAAAAATATACGGTTATGTTTAAGAACGAAACGCATAACCACCCTACGGAAATCGAGCCTTTCGGCGGAGCGGCAACCTGCCTCGGCGGTGCTATCCGCGATCCGCTTTCGGGCAGAACCTATGTCTTACAGTCGATGAGGGTTACGGGTTGCGCAGACCCCACCGAGCCGCTCGATAAAACTCTCGACGGAAAGCTTCCGCAGAGGGTTATAACCAAAACCGCGGCGGCGGGCTTCTCGTCCTACGGCAACCAGATAGGACTTGCAACCGGTCAGGTTGAGGAACTGTACCACCCCGGCTATAAGGCAAAGAGGCTTGAAACGGGCTTCGTCGTAGGCGGGGCAAAGTCTGATATGATTTACCGCTCTAAACCCGAAAGGGGAGATTTGATTATCCTTTTGGGCGGAGAGACGGGCAGAGACGGTTGCGGTGGCGCAACGGGCTCGTCCAAGG
>JAIDRX010000080.1 GCA_029061495.1 Clostridia bacterium | reverse complement strand
CGTTTTTAGCATTTCAGGACGGCGAGTATAAAATAAACTGTTCCGAGCAGATGAAAAAACGGCCGATAGAGCCGCTTATCTGCGCTTTAAAAGCTTTGGGTGCGGAGTTTGAGTTTTTAGAAAAGGAAAACTCTTTTCCCTTCATTATTAAAGGTACTACAAACCCCTCGCGCGAAATTTGTGTGAATATAGGCGAAAGCAGTCAGTTTTTGTCTGCTTTGTTAATTTCCGCAGTCTGCGCAAAATGCCCCGTACATATCAGCGTTAACGGCTCGCACGGACTCGATTACGTTAATATGACCCTCGATATGATGTGGTCCTTCGGCGTAAGCGTAAACGAGGAAAATGGCTACACTGTCGAGGGGAGCTATTCCGCAAAAAAATACGATATCGAGCCCGACCTTTCCGCCGCGAGTTATTTTTACGCGATGAACAAAATTTTAGGTACGCAAATTTCCGTTAAGGGCGTAATGCCGCACAGCATGCAGGGCGACGGTAAGTTTATAAATCTTTTAAAAAACTTCGACGGCGGCAAAATAGATATGTCCGCGTTCTCCGACCAGGCTTTGACCCTTGCGGCTATCGCGCCTTATCTTAAAGATTCTACCGAAATATGCAATGTTGCGCACATACGCAGACAGGAGTGCGACCGCATAAAGGCAATAGTTACAAACCTTTCGGCAATGGGAGTCAAGTGTGAGGAAAGGGAGGACGGAGTAAAAATTTATCCATCACAGCCCAAACACGCAAAAATCAACACCTTCGGCGACCACCGCGTTGCAATGAGCTTTGCTCTCACCGGGCTTCGCGTAGACGGTATTGAAATTGAGAACGCCGAAGTCTGCTCTAAGACATTTAAAGAGTATTTCGAGGTGCTTGACGGCCTTTGTAAAACTTTAACCGAATAGTAGGTACGGACGGATAAGCGCACTTTTAAAGTGAATTGAAAAACTGAATTTTTAATAGTTGCACTTTCAAACGAGGCAAAAAGTTCTTGGACGATTTCGTTCAAGAGCTTTTTTTACTACTTATTAAAAATTTTTTACGGTAGAGTACTCCGTCCCCGGCCGACAAGAACATGCGGTACAAAAACTTCAAAAATTTATTTGAATGATAATAACTAATAAAATAATTGACTTAAGTTAAATAAATTGCTATACTATGAATGAATAAAAATTCATTCATAAACAGGAGCGTGTTTATTATGCCAAAAACACCCGAAAGATGTCAAGAGATAAGGGAGGAAACACGAAAGAAAATCTTGTACGATGCTATGCTTTTCTTTGCAAGAAACGGTTTTGCCGGTACAAAAATCAGCGACCTCGCTGACTATATAGGTATAGGGCAAGGTACGCTATATATCTATTTTAAGTCAAAGGAGGATTTATTCAAAGAAATTTTTGTTATCTGCAATAATGACAAAGAGATTAAAGATTTGAAAATGCTATCATGCTTGCCAATTTCCGCAAAAAAGAAAATCAATAAGCTGTCAGAAACAGTAATTTCAAAACTGGACCAAGACGAAAATTATGCGGCAAAGGTAACTTTGACTACGCAAGTGCTTTTTGAAAAAGACAGTTTTATATCTGAAAGCACTACTTATCAATCTGAAATATACAAGTACACGGCAAAAATAATCGAGCAAGGTCAAAAGGAAAAAAGCGTTGTCGGGGGTTCTTCAATAAAACTTGCAGACTTCTATTGGAGTGTCGTTTATCTTTACGCATTAAAGAAACTATTTACGACGAAATACGAAACACTTACCGCTGCCGATTTGGGAAGAGTTTTATTAAAGGACGACAATTAAAATGAGTGAAAAAGCATTAAAAATAATAAAAATCTGCTTTTCTTTTTTCATAGCTTTTGTGCTTGTGTTTACTTCGTTGTTTACCTATCGTGAACACCTTGCAGAAACTTATGAGCTTACTTTTTTAAGCAGTTTTATTGTGGGCATATTTTTTGCCGCTTGCGCAATTTGTTTAATATTTAATAAGCGCGTACCGCAAATATTATATCTTTGTGCAACAATTCTACTTTTGATAGTGTTTTTTGTGTGCATTGCATTTTCTAAACAATTTCAAATGAGCGGCGGCTTTGCATTTTTACACATTATAAATCCGTTGCTTGTATTAGTTTATTATCTGTTTTTGTGCGACCTTTCTAAAACAGCATTAAAATTGGTACCCACGGTTGCCGCAATACCTTTATTATATTTAGCCTTTGTTCTAATATTCGGCTCGGTTACCGGCAACTACATTTACTTTTTTATGAACTATGAAAAAGTAGGTATTTGGTACTCGGTATTATTTATTCTCGGTATTTTAGCGGGAATATTTTTATTCGGGTTTGCGCTTTATTATCTAAATAGACTTATCCAAAAGATCTTGAATAAGAAAAGGGGTATATAAAAGGCATAGCTTTTGCTATGCCTTTTAAAATCATCTTGCTTACTACGTAATACCGTCGTTTTATTTTGCAAACTTCCGTCAATATGTTATAATAAAGGCGGTATTATGGAGCGCATTATAATTCATTCTGATCTGAATAATTTTTACGCCTCGGTTGAAAGACGGTTCAACCCGTCTCTTGTCGGTAAGCCCGTCGCAGTCTGCGGAAACAAAGAGGAGCGGCACGGCATAGTGCTTGCTAAGAGCGAGGAAGCGAAGAAATTCGGCGTAAAGACGGGGGAAACCATCTGGCAGGCAAAACGCAAGTGCCCCGACCTTGTAACCGTTCCGCCGCACTTTGACGAGTATGTAAAAATCTCTCGCGAGGTCCGCGCAATTTACGCTCGGTATACCGATTTAATCGAAAGCTACGGCATTGACGAGTGCTGGCTTGACGTAACTCACAGCACTCTTTTATTTCCCGAGTACGACGGAGATAAGTATATCGAGGAAAACGGCGAAAAACATTTTTCCGAAGGCTTTTTGCGGCACCTCGGCGACACTATCCGCAACGCCGTAAAAAAGGAAGCGGAGGTTACCGTTTCCTGCGGAGTGTCGTTTAACAAGGTCTACGCAAAACTCGGCTCGGACTTAAAAAAGCCGGACGGAACGTCGGTAATTTCAAAGGCGCACTACAAGCAGGTAATTTACGGCTTGCCTGTGGAAGAGCTTTTATATGTCGGCAACGCTACGAAGGAAAAACTCCGTGCAATGGGGCTTACAACTATCGGCAAGCTTGCCGCCGCGGACGACGACAAAATGTATAAGGCGTTTGGAAAAGTCGGGCAGACCCTTTTAAAGAACGCGCGCGGCGAGGATGACGACCCCGTTCGTCATATGGACGAAAAGAGAGAGATAAAGTCTATCGGCAACTCTTGCACTTACGCTGACGATCTGACGGATTTACGGCGTGTAAAGCGTTTTTTATACGTCCTTTCTGAAAGCGTTGCGGCGCGGCTGAGAGAGTCCGAAAGGGGGCTTGCGGACACAGTTCATCTGTGGGTTCGCGACAGTAATTTAAACGACTTTACTTTCCAAAAAAAGGTTCGCCATACCGCGCTGTGCGGAGAGATAGCAGAACACGCTTACAGCCTGTTTGAAAAAAATTTCCGTCCGCCCTTTAAAGTACGCTCGCTCGGCGTTACCGTTTCGGGCTTCGACAGCGGAAGCTCGCAGCTCACATTTGACGAAGCTTGCGGCAACTACAAAAAGCGCGAGGCGGTAGAGCGGTGCGTGGACGAAATCCGCAAAAAGCACGGCTACGACAAACTTCAACGCGGAATAGTTGCTGAAGAGCCTAACGAAATGCACGACGACGTTAAAAGCACGCATTTAATTAAACCAGCCAAAATCGACTATCCCGACGACGAAAAGTAAACTATAAACCGCGCTTATAACCGCGTTATCAAATTGGCATCGACAAATTAATTAATTTAATTTGACAGTCGGGCGGATTTATCATATAATTTTAACGTAAAACAAGTTTAAGGAGAAAAACTAAAATGAAGTTGCCCGAGGGTTTCGGCGAAAACGTATTCAATGATTCCGTGCAGAAAGAAACGCTTCCCAGCGAGGTGTACAAAGCTCTGCGCGCCACGATAGAGTCCGGCAAACAACTTGATACGTCCATTGCGGGGACGGTAGCTTCGGCTATGAAAAAGTGGGCTGTGTCAAAGGGCGCAACGCACTACACGCACTGGTTCCAGCCTTTGACGGGACTCACCGCCGAAAAGCACGACAGCTTTATCGAGCCCGAGGGCGACAAGGCAATAATGCGCCTTACGGGTAAAAGCCTTATAGTCGGCGAACCTGATGCCTCAAGTTTCCCTTCGGGCGGTTCTCGCGCAACCTATATGGCGCGCGGCTATACCGCGTGGGACCCGACTTCCCCCGCGTTCGTAAAGGAAGGCACCCTTTACATACCAACGGTATTCGTGTCGTATACTGGTGAAACGCTCGACAAAAAATCGCCCCTTCTGCGCTCTATGAAGGCGATAGATAAACAGGCTAAAAGAATTTTAAAATGCTTTAATATAAACTGTAAAAAGGTATCCTGTCAGGCAGGACCCGAGCAGGAGTACTTCCTCATTTCCGAAGAAGAGTACTTAAAGCGCAAGGACTTACAGCTTTGCGGCAGAACGCTTTTCGGCGCGCCGGTAACCCGCGGACAGGAGCTTGAAGACCATTACTTCGGCGTACTTAAAACCACGGTTGCGGACTACATGCGCGATTTGGACGAGGAGCTTTGGAGCTACGGAATATATTCCAAAACCAAGCACAACGAGGTTGCGCCCGCCCAGCACGAAATGGCGCCCATTTACTCTACGACGAATATTGCAGTCGATACCAATATGCTCACTATGGAGCTTATGAAAAAGGTTGCAAAAAGACACGGCTTAGTTTGCCTTTTGCATGAAAAGCCTTTCCGCGGCATTAACGGAAGCGGCAAACACAATAACTGGTCTATTTCAACCGATACGGGTCTTAACCTTTTAAATCCCGGCGACGCACCCGAAAGCAACACGCTTTTCAAACTCGTTTTAACCGCCGTTATAAAGGCTGTTGACGACTATCAGGGCGTACTTCGCGCATCGGTAGCTTCCGCAGGCAACGACCACAGACTTGGCGCGGACGAAGCGCCCCCCGCAATAATTTCCGTTTACCTCGGCGACCAACTCGGCGCATTAGTTGACAGTATCGTCAAGGGTGAAAACTACGTTACGGGCGCAAAGGCGCAGGGCTCTATCGGCGTTCCCGAAAGCCCCATATTCCCCAAGGACGCAACGGACAGAAACAGAACTTCGCCCTTCGCTTTTACGGGCAACAAGTTCGAGTTCCGTATGCTCGGATCGCAGGCTAACGTTGCCGACGCTAATATAAGTTTGAATACTATAGTTGCAGATGCGTTCGAGCAGTTTGCAGACGAACTCGAAGGCAAAAAGGACGTTGAAAAGGCTGCCGAAGCCATTATCAAAAGAGAGCTTAAAGCGCACTACCGCATAATTTTCAACCACGACGGTTACGGCCCCGAGTGGGAGCCGGAAGCGGCTAAGCGCGGACTTTTAAACAATAAAAACACGGCGGACGCGGCGCCCGTTTTGTACGAGGATAAAAACGTTGAAGTTTTCGTAAAGCAGGGCGTTTTCACTAAAGCCGAAGCTATTGCGCGCGCCGATATCAGGCTTGAAAACTACACCAAGATAATCAATATCGAGGCGCTTACCATGGTTGAAATGGCAAAGCGCGACATAATCCCCGCGGTGTCAGACTTTATCGCCGACCTCTGCCAGAACGTTGCGGCAAAGCAGGCGGTTTGCGAAAGTATTCCTTTCGAGACGGAAAAGAAGTTAATAACGCGCCTGTCCGAGCTTAACGATACCGCAAGCGCGGCTGTTGAAAAGCTTGAAAAGGACTTAAAGGAAGTAAACAGGGCGGACGTAAAAGCGGCTTCACAGGCTATGGCGCATAAAGTCATTCCCGATATGGAAGAAGTGAGAAAGGCTGTTGACGAAATGGAAACGCTGACATCTTCCGACTTCTGGCCGTACCCCACGTACTTCGATATTTTGTACAGCGTAAAATAAAATTTATAAAACTGCGGAAATATAAGCCGCGGTTTTTTTCTTTAAAATTATCCGAATTAACGCAAACGGAATTTACAAAATATTATAAAAGTGTTATAATAGCGCAACAATTTACTTACGGTGAAACATGTCGGAAAACGGAAAATTCAAAAAATACTTAAAATCCTTTTTGGATAACGGTATTAATTTAGTTTTAATAAGTATGCTTACGGGGCTTTTTGCAGGCGTTGTAGTAACCTTCTACAACGTCCTCGCCAATATCGGCGAGAGCTCTGCCGAAAAGCTTTACTCGCTTATCAAAGATAACCCCGGCTTTGTGCCTCTGCTTGTTTTAGGACTTGCGGCAGGTGCAATAGTTATAGGCACTTTGGTAAGGTTCGTACCTATGATACGCGGAAGCGGTATCCCCCAGATAGAGGGCGCGGCGCGCGGAATTGTGCGCTTTAAATGGTACGTAACTATGTGCTCGATGTTTGCGGCGTCGCTTGCTTGCGTATTTTTGGGACTTTCCGCAGGAGCGGAGGGACCCTCGTTAGAGATAGGCGGTTGCGCAGGCGAAGCCGTCGGCGTAGCATTAAAGCGCAGCCATATGACGAGGAGACTTCAAATTGCAAGCGGTTCAAGTGCGGGTCTTGCCGTTGCCTTCAACGCACCTGTTACGGGACTGGTTTTTGCAATGGAAGAAGCATTCCGCTCGTTCTCGCCCAAGGTTTTCGTCTGTGCGGCTATAAGCGTCGTTACCGCGCTGTTTACGCGCAACGCAATACGCCCCGCAATAGGCTATAAAACGGGTTTCACCTTTGACAGCTTTAAATTCGCGTCTTTCAAATTCAACGGCGAGGGCTTTGCGTTTTGCGGCTGGGTACTGCTTGCAGCTTTAATTACCGCGCTTCTCGGCGTAGGGTTCTATTACGCGGTCTTCGCCTGCAAGCGGTTATTTAAAAAAGTTCCTTATTTCCACGGTGTAGTTA
>JAIDRX010000008.1 GCA_029061495.1 Clostridia bacterium | reverse complement strand
GCGACAACCTCTATAACGTGCTTAAAAATATCCGTAGCTATATCGAGGCGAACGGCGGAAGTTATCTTTTCAACACAAAGTTTTGCGGCTTTACGCAAAAGGACGGCAAGTTAAAAGCCGTAATTCTTAAAAACGTGCTTACAGGCGGAGAAAGCGAAATGCCTGTTGACTGCGCCGTTCTTGCGTTGGGACATTCGGCAAGGGATACCTTTGAGCTGCTTGCAAAAAACAACGTTGCAATGGAGGCAAAGGAATTTGCCGTAGGCGTAAGGATAGAGCACCTTGTAAAAAATATAGGCTTTGCTCAGTACGGCAAAAATTATCCTCTTTTGCCGACGGCGGACTACAAGCTCGTATCGCACGCGCACGAGCGCACTGTGTTTACTTTTTGTATGTGCCCCGGGGGAGTCGTAATTCCGTCCGCAAGCGAGGAGGGCGGAGTCGTTACAAACGGTATGAGCCTTTATGCACGCAACGGAGAAAATTCAAATTCTGCACTTATGGTACAGCTTAAAAAAGAGGACTTCGGCGCGGACGACTTGTTTGCGGGTATGCGCTTTCAGCGCGAAATAGAGCGCCGCGCGTATGCGGCAGGTGGCGGCAATTACTGCGCACCCGTTCAGCTTTTTAAAGATTTTTCAAATGATAAAGTGTCGTCGGCTTTCGGCGAGGTTAAGGCAACGTATTCGGCGGGTACTGTTTTTGCGCCGCTCGATACGGTCTTGCCTAAAGTAGTTGTAAACGCGTTAAAAGCGGCGATTCCCGATATGGACAGACGGCTTAAAGGCTTTGCCTGCTCCGACGCTGTATTGACGGGTGCGGAAACGCGCTTTTCGTCTCCCGTAAAAATTGCCCGCGGCGAAAGCGGTGAGAGCGTATCTGTAAAAGGTCTTTATCCCTGCGGCGAGGGCAGCGGATATTCGGGCGGAATTACAAGCTCGGCGGCAGACGGTCTGGGTATTGCCGAAAAAATTTTTGTAAAATTCAAAAATCATTAAATTATCATATTTTAAACACATTAGGGTGGTAAAATCTGGGTGTAATAAAGATTACACCAAAACTTTTTTTCATATTCTCTCTTAGAAGTCTGCGCTTTTTTTGCGCAGACTTCTTGCGTTTAAGAGTAAAATAATAGCGCACTTTATTTCGTTTTGAAATGGTGCGCTATTATTTAGTAGAAATTTTATAAACTCTTTCTTAATTCAATAATTTTTCTTGCATTTTCATTTGTGGTTTTTAAAAGCAGTTCGTCAAGTCGGCGTTGGCCTATACGTCTGTCGGCTGCTTTTAATATCTCGGTTAAATGCCACTTATCATTTTGGAAGTTTTTATCTAACAGATGTTCTAACGGAGTATCAACATACTCCCTGATAGTTTCGGAAATAAGCGTAATGTCATTTTCGTAAGGATATGCGGGCTGATCCGAGGCTTGTTTTGTAAACTGTTTGGGATAATCAAATATTATATCATTTTGAAAAGTAATAAAATATCTTGGCAAACTTGTGTTGCCGTGTTGACTTTTCATTCTATAAGCAACACAATGAATTTGAAAGTCTATACGGCTATCAATTAATTTGTACAGTTCTTTTTGCAGTTTACTCCAATTACTCATAAAAATTAATTTTATCTTACGGTTTCAACGTTGATAAGGTTAGAGTTTCCGCTCTTGCCGTTGGGCGTTCCGCCCGTAAGTACTATCTTGTCGCCCTTCTGCACAAGTCCCGTATCCATAGCCGCGCGTTTTGCGTAGTGGAAAAGTACGTCAACCGAGTAGAACTCTTCGCTCATTACGGGTATAACGCCCCAGCTTAAAGCAAGCTTTCTGTAAGCGCGCTCCTCCGTGGTCATACCTATAATATCTATCATAGGACGGAATCTTGAAACGGTCTTTGCCGTGCCGCCCGTTCTCGTACATACGACTATAACCTTCGCGCCTATATCATGCGCAAGCGTGCAGGCAGAGTGGGAGAGCGCTTCCGAAAGCCTCGTTATATGATAGTCGCTTTCGTCGATATGCGCTATGTAGTTGGTGCTTGCCTCGGCTTGCATTGCAATTTTCGCCATTGCCCTGACAGCTTCAACGGGGTACGCGCCCGCAGCAGTTTCGCCCGAAAGCATTATCGCGGACGAACCGTCGTAAACAGCGTTCGCCACGTCCGAAATTTCAGCACGCGTGGGGCGGGGCTGTTTAATCATTGACTCGAGCATTTCCGTCGCGGTAATACTGCGCTTACCGTGGATACGGCAAGCCCTAATGATAGCTTTTTGTATGCTGGGCAATTCCTCAAAAGGAACTTCCACGCCGAGGTCGCCTCTCGCAACCATTATACCGTCGCAAACTTCGAGAATAGAGGCAAGGTTGTTCACGCCCGCGCGGCTCTCTATTTTTGCAATTATTTCTATTTCACCGTCGGGAGAACCGCATTCTCTCAGCCAGTTTCTTACGTCGATTATGTCCTGAGCCTTTGAAACGAACGAGCACGCAACGAAGTCGACGCCCTGTTCAACGCCGAATTTAAGGTCGGCTTTGTCCTGCTCCGAGAGGTAAACCATGTCAAGCTCTTTATCGGGGAAAAACATGCTCTTTCTGTTCGAAAGTTCGCCGCCTATAATCGTTTTGCATAAAACGTTTGGCTTTTCAACTTTAACTACCTCGAAAACCATAAGCCCGTTATTTAATAAAATTTTATCTCCGGGCTGCATCTGGTCGCAAATGCCTGCAAAGGATACGGCAACTTTCGTTTTGTCGCCGACGATATCCTTTGTTTTAAAGG
>JAIDRX010000079.1 GCA_029061495.1 Clostridia bacterium | reverse complement strand
CTTACATCGAAAACCGCTTCAAAATATTTCGTACGCGGTCTTAAATGAGGTATCGTCCTTAAAAACTCAAGCGTGTGGTGCTTTTTCTGCAAAGGATAATCCTGCGGACAGCCGCCAAGCACGGTTATATTCGTCGGTATCATTTCATAGCCGTTGCGCTCGCTGGGGATGAACTTGCCCTCGACTTTCAAAGCCGCGCCTACAACCAAAGCGGACTTGTACTCGCTCTCTTTAAGATTGCCCTTTTCTATAACCAACTGTAAATTTTTAAGAGTCGTGCCGTCGTTGAGTTCGATAAAGGCAACGCCTTTCGAATCTCGCCAAGTGCGCACCCAACCGCAGACCGTTACGTTCTTTTGCAGAAAATCCGCGCCGCTTGAAAACAGCGTATTAATATCCGTATGCTTCATAAATTACTCCTGTCTGAAATTAAAAAAATACGGACTGCCTTTTTTAAAGGCAGTCCGCAAATTTGATTAGTCTTTCTTTTCGTCCTTGGAAACTACCTCAACCTTGTCGTAGTAGCCGCAATTAGCGCAAACGCGGTGAGCCTGCTTCTGTGAATGACAATGAGGGCACTCCACAAGTGTGGGAGCGGTTGCTTTATAGTTAGCAAATCTGCTGTTCGTTCTTGCTTTGGACTGTTTTCCCTTGGGTACTGCCATATTTATTCACCTCTTCTCTTTTTAGTTATTATTTACGTCAATACCGCTACAGTCCTCTTTGCACAAAATCAAATTAGGTTGACTGAAAAGTATTGCATCAGTTACAGCTGTCGTTAAGTCGATAACCCTGCCGTCATAGGTATAGTTATCTTCATCTTCTTCCGTTACGAAAAGCACTTCAAAATCCTGCTTTACCGTTTGTCTTGCATCGTTCAGACAATACGAACACTGCCCGCAAATAACGTAATCAACGGTAAAATTCACGCCTACGCTGTCGTCGTCGTAAATTTCAAAGCTTCCGCTGACCGCAACCGCGCCGTCTATATGACAGAGCGGAACAAGACACGTTCCTTCCGGAGGCTCGAACTGAAATTCAAAGCTGCCGGTGTACTGTTTAAGCGCAATTTGCTTCTGAACCTGAATTTTCATACCAAAAGTTGACTGCCGTATATTCCGCCCGCGC
>JAIDRX010000078.1 GCA_029061495.1 Clostridia bacterium | reverse complement strand
AGTACAAAGTGTATATCATAGACGAGGTCCACATGCTTACCGCCTCGGCGTTCAATGCGGTTTTAAAAACGCTTGAAGAGCCTCCGCGCCACGCCGTGTTTATTCTCGCCACAACCGAACCGCAGAAAATCCCCGCAACCATACTTTCGCGCTGTATGCGGTTTGACTTTAAATTAATTCCTCAAAAAGACCTTGAAAATTTAATAAAGTCCGTTCTGGAAAAGACGGGCAAAGAGTACGAGGAAGAAGCCGTTGCCGCTATAGCCCGCGCGGGCGCGGGAAGCGCCAGGGACAGCCTGTCGATTGCCGATATGTGCGCCTCGTACGCAAGCGGAAAGCTTACCTATAACGACGTAAATACCGTACTTGGCAGTGCGGACTTCTTTTCCGTTTCCACTGTTGCGGAAAGCCTTTTAAAAGAGGATGCGGCAGCATCTCTTTCGGGCGTGGAAGAGGTGTTGTCAACGGGTAAGAGCGTAGGCGTTTTAGTTAAAGATTTACTGAATTTTTTAAACTGGTGCGCAATAGTTAAAATCTGTAAAAACGCGAGGGAGATAGTAAACCTACCCGACGAGTCGTATAACCGCATAAAGGAAGTTGCGGCAAACTGCGACGGACACAAAATTTTGCGTGTTACCGAAATACTTTCAAAAGCCGAAGCAGATTTGCGCTATTCACTAAGCGCAAGGATAACTTTGGAAACGGCAATTTTAAAATGCGCAATGCCTCAGGCGGACTACAATTTAGACGCGGTTATCGGCAAAATAAACGCGCTTGAAAATAAGCTTGCAAGCGGCGCGGTAGTGCAGACTGTAACGGTTGAAAAACCCGTTGTTCAAACAGCAAAACCCGCCACCGCGGTAAAACCCGTATTAGAGGAGCAAACGGAAGAGGTTTCGCCTTTCTCCGCACCAGAAAAAAAGGCGGAAGTTGTTCAGCCCGCCATGTGGGATACGGAGGCGGCAAAGCTAACAAAGGGCGCTGCGCGGCTTTTGGGTGAAGACGAAAAGAGCGGGGTTTTCGGTAAGTTTATACGCAGTTTACGCACTACGCGCAAAAACGCAATTCTGTTTACGCTGTGTATGGATTTGAATAACTTTTTCGAGGGCGACAAACTCATACTGACAACCGACAGCGAGGCTGTGTTGAAGGGACTTACGCGTGCGGATAACGCGGCTTTTCTTGCGGATACCCTCGCGGAACTCGGCGTTGCTGAGCACGAAGTGCGCCTTGTTAAAAAGGGCGAAAGCGAATACGATAAAGCCGTCGCGCAGTTAAAGAGCAATTTCGACGGCACCGACATAGAAATAAAGTAAAAAGTTTAGGAGAGCGATATGGCAGGATTTAAAGGCGGAATGGGCGGCATGGGCAATATGCAGAACCTGATGAAGCAGGCGCAAAAAATGCAGGAACAGATGCAGGAAGCCGACAAAGAGCTTGAAGAGCTTGAAGTGGTCGGGCTTTCCGGCGGCGGAGAAGAAGGCGATGAAACTGTCGTCGTCTATATGAACGGCAAAAAAATAATAAACGGAATAGAGTTCGGCAGCAAGCTTGCGGAAACGGTTGATATTTCCGACGAGGATGACGTTGAAATGCTTGAAGATTTGATTATGGCGGCAATCAACGACGGGTATAAAAAAGCCGACGAAATTTATAATGAAAAGATGGGCCCGTTCGCTAAAAACGGCGGCGGTTTGTTTTAAGTGCATAGGTAAACAATGGACGTTTTTATCGAGCCGATAGGCAAACTCATAAACGAATTTTCAAAACTTCCCGGCGTCGGCAAAAAGACGGCTCAGCGTTACGCTTATAAGGTTATAGGCATGACCGACGCGGAAGCGCGCGCATTTGCGGAAAGTATTTTGGACTGCAAGCGCAGGGTCAAGTACTGCAAAATCTGCGGCAACTTTACCGAAGAGGAAGTTTGCGGAATCTGTAAAAAGCGTGAAAGTTCTACAATCTGCGTTGTAAAAGAGCCTAAGGACGTCGTCGCGATGGAAAAGCTACACGAGTACAAGGGCGTGTACCACGTTCTGCACGGCGTAATAAGCCCGATGGACGGAATAGGTCCCAACGAGATACGCATTAAAGAGCTTTTATCGCGCGTAAATGCAGGCGGCGTACAGGAAGTTATTATGGCCACCAACCCCGACGTTGAGGGCGAAGCCACGGCAATGTATATTGCAAAACTTTTAAAGCCTTTGGGCGTAAACGTAACCCGCCTTGCGCACGGTATACCTATAGGAAGCGAGTTGGAGTATACAGATGAGGTTACTTTGTCCCGCGCTTTATCAGAGAGAAAAAGCATATAAGTAAACGGCATATAACAGCACGAGAATTTCGTGAGGAGTTTTTGTATGAAAGTATCAGTTTTAGGTTGCGGACGGTGGGGTTCGTTTATCGCTTGGTACCAGTCTACGGTTTTAAAAAATCAGGTCGTAAGCTGGGGGCCCGAGGGCGACTATTCTTACGAGATTTTAAAGTCCGAGGGCAAAAACGAATACGTTACTCTTGATAAAAATATAACGCTTACGTGCGACTTGAAGCTTGCGGTTGAAAGCGCGGACGTTATCATAATTTCAATTTCCTCGCAGGGTCTGCGCGGCTTTATGCAAAAAGTAACTAAGTTCAATGTTTCGGACAAGCCCTTTGTCCTGTGCATGAAAGGAATTGAGGAAAGCACGGGCAAGCGCCTTTCGGAAGTTATGATTGAAAGCGGTATCTCTCCAGACTGCGTGGCGGTATGGGTAGGACCCGGGCATATTCAGGCTTTCACGCAGGGGATACCAAACTGCATGGTAATAGACAGCGCAAACGACGAGTTGAAGCGCACGCTTGCGGACAGCTTCAAAAGCAATTTAATCCGCTTTTACTACGGCAACGATCTGATAGGTTCTGAAATAGGCGCGGCGGCTAAAAACGTTTTGGGCATTGCCGCAGGCGTTCTGGACGGAAGCGGCTACGTCAGTTTAAAGGGGCCTTTGATGGCGCGCGGCGCTAACGAGGTAGGCAGACTAATTCAGGCTTTGGGCGGAAAGTTCAATTCCGCATACGGGCTTGCGCACCTCGGCGACTACGAAACGACGCTGTTTTCAGAGTATTCCCACAACCGCCGCTACGGCGAAATGATGGCGCATGGAGCCAAGTTCGATAAGCTTGCCGAGGGCGTTATGACGGCAAAGGCAATGAAAAAGCTGGGCGACGACAACGGGGTAGAACTGCCCATCACCAACGCTGTGTACGAAGCTTGTTTTCTGTCTCACGCGTTCGATGACGGTGACGGCGCAAAGAACTGTATGAATATAATTTTAAAGCTTTTCGAGCGCGAAACCAAAAGCGAATTTTAAACTATAAATTTTTTATATATACGAGGCACAATTTGTTAAGAGAAGATTTAAGAAACGTAGCAATTATTGCTCACGTAGACCACGGCAAAACCACGCTTGTTGACGCAATGTTAAAGCAGAGCCACACCTTCCGTGAAAACCAGTCGGTTGACGAAAGGGTAATGGACTCGGGCGATTTAGAGCGCGAAAGAGGCATCACCATACTTGCAAAAAACACGTCCATTCACTACAAGGGCGTAAAAATAAACGTCGTAGACACGCCGGGCCACGCCGACTTTTCGGGTGAGGTTGAGCGCGTAATGATGATGGTAAACGGCGTTCTGGTACTCGTCGATGCGGCTGAAGGTCCCATGCCTCAGACCCGTTTCGTAGTGCAAAAGGCGCTTGAAATGGGACACAGGCTTATAATAGTCGTAAATAAAATTGACCGCCCCGACGCGAGACTCAACGAGGTTCAGGACGAAATTTTAGAGCTACTTTTAGAGCTTGACGCGTCTGACGACCAGCTTATGAGCCCCGTCGTATGGTGCTCGGGCAGGGATGGTACGGCAACGCTCGATTTGAACGAGCCGGGCAAAGATTTAACGCCTCTTTTTGAAACAATTTTAAACCACATTCAGCCCATGGAGGTTGACGATAAGGGACCCGCACAGCTTTTAGTTTCGTCAATAGACTATAACGACTACGTCGGCCGTATCGGCGTCGGCAGAATAGAGCGCGGCACGATAAACCAGGGTCAGGGCGTAGTGGTTACAAACTATAACAACATACACTTAAAAACTGCGGGCAAGCTTGTAAACCTTTATCAGATAGAGGGCTTGCAGCGCGTTCAGTGCGAAAGCGCAAAGGCGGGAGATATAGTTTGCTTTTCGGGACTTGAAAAGATAAACATAGGCGACACTGTCTGTTCGCCCGACTGCGTTGAAGCGCACAAGTTTGTGAAAATCACCGAGCCTACGGTTGAAATGACTTTCTCCGTCAACGATTCGCCTTTTGCCGGCAAGGACGGAAAGTGGGTTACAACCCGCCACATCCGCGACAGACTGTTCCGCGAACTTCTGCGCGATGTATCACTGCGAGTTGAGGAAACGGACTCAGCCGACAGTTACCGCGTTTGCGGCAGGGGCGAGATGCATCTTTCGATTTTAATTGAAAACATGCGCCGCGAGGGCTACGAGTTTCAGGTTTCCACGCCGAGAGTTATGTATAAGGAAATCGACGGCGTAAAGCACGAGCCTATGGAAAAGTTAATGGTTGACGTCCCTGAGGACGCAACCGGCGCGGTGTTCCAGAGTATGGGAAACAGAAAGGGCGAGCTTTTGCATATGTCCGCCGTGGGCAACCGTACGCGCCTTGAATTCATTATCCCCGCAAGAGGACTTTTCGGCTACAAGTCCGAGTTTTTGACCTCGACCAAGGGCGAGGGCGTTATGAATAGCGTATTCTTCGAGTATCAGCCTTACAAGGGCGAGTTATCAAGAAGAGATACGGGTTCTCTCGTAGCGTTTGAAACGGGCGAAGCGGTAACGTACGGACTTTTCAACGCGCAGGGCAGAGGAACTTTGTTTATTGGCGCGGGTACTCCCGTATACGAGGGCATGGTAATAGGCGAGTCGCCCAAAAGCGATGACATAAACGTAAACGTCTGCAAAACCAAGCACCTCACTAATACGCGTTCCAGTGCAAGCGACGACGCGCTTAGACTTATCACTCCTAAAAAGATGAGCTTGGAGGAGTGCTTAGAGTTTATAGGCGACGACGAGCTTTTGGAAATCACCCCCAAAAATATCAGAATAAGAAAGAGAATTTTGAACAGCGAGCTCCGCGCAAAGGCGCGCGCGAAAGAAAAGAAAGGGGAATAACCGGCATAATTTCCGCATATTTATAATCGTATCTTTATATATGCGGAGGAATTATGGACGCAAGCGTACCCCATTCTTTAAATATCGAACAGTGCAGGCGTATTTCGGCTACGGCAATTGACAGCGTTGATGCATTCTCGGATAAACAGATAGTTTTGTCCTATTCGGGGGGCAGAATTATCGTTGCGGGCAGCGGAATGAAAATCGTTAACTTTTCAAAGACGAGCGGCTCTTTTGCCGCTACGGGCGATATAATTTCGGTCAGATACGCCGCCAAAGGCATGGGGCTTAGGCAGAAGCTGTTCAAATAAATGCAGATATTCATCTTTATAACCTGCGCCTGTTGCGGCGTTATAAGCGGCATAGTGTACGATATTTTGTATATCGCAAGGTGCGCGGTCTGCGGAGTGCATAAAGAGGCTTACACTGTAAAGGACAGAATTTTTATAATTGCGTGCGATGTAGTGTACTGCCTGATATTTGCAGTAATGTTCGTGTTCACGTCGGTCATGTTCGACTTTTACGAACTGCGTTTATTTATGCTTGCAGGGTGTCTTTTAGGCGCATTTTTGTATTTAAAAAGCTTTCACGTTTTCGTTGCATTTTCGGCAAAGAAAGTGTATAATAAAGTTACTTTCAAACGATTGAAAAAGGTAAAGAGAAATGGCAGAAGAAAAGCGCAACCGCATCTTAGCGGCGGTGATAATTAACTTAATAGTTTTGCTAGCAATACTTGCCGCAGTGGCAATTTATCAGCTTGTGGATATCGCGGTTCTTAAAAGCCGCCGAAATAAGCTTAATTCAGAGCTTAATCAGTACATAGAAGCGACTGAAAAGTTAGAAAACAGCTATGAGTATTATCAGTCGTACGACTACTTAATGGACAAGGCGTACGAGTTCGGCTTTGTTCCGGGAAACTGAAATGAAAATTTGCGTAATTGACGTAGGTTCAAATTCCGTCCGCCTTGCAATGCTGGCAGACGGAAAAACTTTATATAAGCGTATTTCAACTACGCGCCTCGGCGAGGGGCTGGCATCAAGCGGCGTTATGACGGACGCGGCAATTTCCCGCACGGCTGCTGCTATTGCAGACTTCAAAGAAAAGGCGTTAAAAGAAGGGGCGGAAAGAGTTTTCGTCTTTGCAACCGCCGCGGTTCGTTCGGCTTCCAACCGTGATAAATTTCTCTCGCGGGTAAAAGAGGTCGCGTGTATCGATGTTGACGTTATCAGCGGAGATGAAGAGGCGAAATGCGGGCTTTTAGGCGCGCTTAAAGGCGGCGACGGCGGCATAATAGACGTCGGCGGCGCAAGCACCGAGGTTACCGTGCAGCAGGACGGTAAATGCCTCTATTCCAAAAGCGTAAACATAGGCACCGTCCGCCTTTTCGACCTTGCGGGCCGCGACAGGCAAAAGCTTGAAAAGGTTATTGCGGAAAAGTTAGCCGAGTACGGAAATTTCAACGCGGCGAACTTTAAAATGTGCGCGATAGGCGGAACGGGTTCGCGCCTTGCTTCCATAAAGCATAACTTAAAAGAGTACCGCCCTGAGATTACGGACGGCACTAAAATTACCGTTGACGAAATGACCGAGCTTTACGAAAGGCTTTTGACTATGCCCGTTGAGGAAATCCGCGCTACGACTATTTGCTCGCAGTCGGCGGACATTGTGGGCGGCGGGTGCCTATTGATGTGCAGGGTTATGCAAAAGTTTAACGTAAGCGAAATATACGTGTCCGAAAGCGACAATTTAGAGGGCTATTATATTCTTAAAGCAGGTGTTTAGTGAAGAGATTCTGGTTCTTAATTTCAATAGCCGCCTTTCTCGCGCTTGAAGGCTACTGCGCTTACGCGTGCGCAATGCAAAAGGTGTTTAACAGCCTTACAGTGTCGATAATTATGTTTTTCGCACTGTCTGTTGTATGTATTCCTTTGTCGGTTGTCTTGCATGAGCTCGGGCATATGCTTTTCGGCGCGACGGTTAAAATAAAAGCCGTGCCGCAGTTTAAACTGATGGGCGCGTCAAGCTGTACAATAATCCCCAAAACCGACAAAAATTTAAAGGGCAGAATAATTTTTACCTCGCTCGGCGGACTTATAGTAAACGCGCTTTGTATTGCGCTCGGTATCGTCGCGCTCACGGTTGAAGCCGTACCCGTACATATTTCGGCGCTGTTGCCGTTTTCCGCTTATCTTTTTTTACTCAACGCAATGCCTTTCGGCTATTCCGAAGGGGCGACAGACGGACTTGTTGTTTGCGAGCTTGTAAGGGGAGACGACTCGTCCAAGGTAATGCTGAACGTTTTAAAAGTTCAGGCGCAGGTTTTGGGCGGCAAACCCTTTGAAGAGGTTGACGAAAGCTTGCTTTTCGACGTTCCGCAAATTGCCGAGGACGATATAAACTTTATATCTCTTACGGAACTCAGATACGAGTATTTCAAAGCCAGGGGCGATAATGAAAATGCCCAAAAATATAAACAAAGATTAGACGAACTTAAAAAATACTTATAAAACGCAAGCGGGCGCGGAA
>JAIDRX010000077.1 GCA_029061495.1 Clostridia bacterium | reverse complement strand
ATAAGCGACTTGTTCAAAAAGGGAATAAATCTCTTTAAGATATTCGTGAGCAGCAACGCCGCCAACAGAATGGCGATTATTATTATAAACGCCCATGTGCTAAATGCCGATGAATCCATTTTAATTCTCCTTTATCTCTTCGCCGTTCATCTGCCGCAAACCGTCGAATATATGAACGTATTTGATAGCGCAAAATCGCTTGCCGCCTTTAACCTGCAAAATTTTACCTTCGTGGTAAAAATTGAATTTCTTTTTCCCGACCATGGTCAAAGCAGTAATTTCAGTCAGCGGAAAAACCTGCTCGCCCTTTCCGCCGTAAATTACAAGCTTGTCCTTATCTATATACACGCTGTCGCCTGCAAGCTTTTTCTTCTTTTTGAATTTGACGCTTTCGCGGAACAGAATACCTTTATCCTCTATCCGCATACCTTCGGCAACGGCTTTTACTATTTCGTTTTTCTCCCACCCGTACCACTCGTAAATCCGCCCGAAGCCTTCAACCGCAGGAGACAAAGAAAGCTTTTCGGTATAAACCGCTTCCGTACCGCAATACCTGCATTTCAGCTTATATTTATGCGATACTATCCCCGAAACGCCGCGGCAGACGGGGCACATATACAGCGCGCGCTCGATATATTCCGCGCGTTTTTTACTACGGAAAGAAACTCCCGAGTCGGCGTCGTTCACGTCAAGTTCTTTTTTGATTAAGGCGAAAAGCTGATCTGCACTCAGAGCATTAAGCTCCTCTACGGAAATAATTTTGCGCACTCCGCCCGTGGCGCGGCCCTTCCTTATAGAGTGTCCCCAGCGCGGGTCGGTTCCGTATCCGCCGTGAATGTTGTAAATTACAAGGGGCACTTTTAAAGACTTTGCAAGCTTTGCAATCGCGTCGGTCATTTCCCACTGTCCGCCCGAAATCGTGCGGTTGCCCTCGGGGAAAATTCCTACGGCGCCGCCTTCCTTTATTACCCTGAATACGCCCATCATTGCCGCAACGTCGTGCAAAGACTTGCTTTTGGGAATGGGCGCAACGAGATATTTTATAAGCGGTGAAATTTTTAAGTTAAACAAATCGTCCGAGGCGACGAAGTAAACGGGAAAGCGGAAAGACAGTGAAAGCAAAAACGGGTCCATCGTCGTCTGATGGTTTGATATTATCAGATACGCACCCTTTTTCAGCCCGCCGGGCTGTGCTTTAAAGTTGTACCTCAGCCTGAAATAAAGCCGCATAACGGGACGCAAAAAAGCAAATACCCTTGCATGCCTGCGCTTAGTCCAGGTTGATTTTTTCTTTTCTTTCAAAGCTACCCCTACGTCATTTAATAAATTAATTATACTTGTATCCGCCCCAAAAGTCAATTTGCGCTAAAGCTTTTACTTACGGGCAAACTATTTCCATACAAAAAACGGCGGAGTAATCCGCTGTTTTTTATTCTATTGCTTTCAGGCTTTCGTTCATATCAACCTTTACTATTTTCCTGCGCAGTACAAGCGCTACGAGCCCTGTAAACGCCATAACTATAAGCGGCGTGATAATCCACCAGAACCAGGTTATCCCCGCTAAGGTACCGTAGCCCATTGTACTGAATACAAGCAGGTTAAGTAGGCACGACAGAGGGTATCCGAACAGCACGCCTATAAACGAATTTATGAATATCTCGCGGTAAATATATCCCGTAACTTCGCCGTTCTGGTAGCCGAGCACCATAAGCGTTGCAATTTCGCGGTTCCGTTCGCTTATGTTTATGTTCGTAAGCGTATAAATTACCACGACGTTCAAAAGCCCCGCAAATACGATAATCAAAGCGGCTATACCCATAATTGAACCCGAACCGAAATCGTGCAGCAGACACAAATCGAGAAGAGCTAATCCTACGAGGACGAGCGCGGTCGAAAACGCCACCGCCAACACCGTCATTATAAAACGGCTTTTATATCTTAAAACGTTTCTTACGGTAGATTTGTATCTGAAAGGAAGCCTCTTCCAGATAAACGGTATCCTTTCCAAAATAACCTTTTTGCCCGATTTCGGCGGCTTGGGTCTTAGCAGTTCGGCAGGGCGCTCCTCCGTCATTTTAAAGCCTGCGATTGCGGTTGCTGTAAGCGTTGCCGCCACTATTAACGTAAAAGTGATTATATAGAAAACCATTGCAACGTGCAATGAAATTGGCGGCATATTAAAGCTGTAATTGAATATGTAATATATCAGCCGGGTTATTCCGATTCCCACGAAGTACGCACCGAAGCCGCCTATGCCCGTTGCTATCAGCGCAAACAACAGGTACTTGCTTACAATGCTTACGGACGAATACCCAAGCGTTTTAAGGCAAGCGGTTTGCGAACGTTCCTCGTCCAAAAGCCTCGTCATTGTAGAAAGCGCGACAAGCGCCGTTACAAGCAAAAATGCAACCATTAAGACGTAACCGATATTGGCAACCTTTCCGCCGTAGGTATACAGAGACTGAAAGGAATAATTGTCGTACAGCGTTAACACCTTTATACCGTCCGTCTCCGCTTCCGCGCATTTTGAATTTACAAACGTTTTATACGTATTCGAAAAAGCCGAAAACGTATTTCTGTTTTCAACCGCAACGTACATAGCGTTATCGGGCAGAAGCTCCGCCCCCGTTACAGGGTGTGCTATTAAGCTTTTGGGGATGTACAATATATTTTCGAGAACGTCTAAATTTTTAGTCGCCGAGGTCGTATCCGGCGTTCCGTCCAACTCCGCGTAATCGCTCGGCTCACCGTCGACCGAAAAGGTCAAAGGACTTTGGACGACTGCGGCAATCCCGACTTTTAAATCAAGCATATCCAAAAGCGGTTGCGGAAGAACGCTTTGCAAATAAAGCGCAAGGTCAACCTCGTCGCCTACCGAATAACCCTTTATTATATTATCCGAACGCTCGGCGTAAATTTTATGCACATCGCTTCCGTCCGGTTCGCCCTGAATTATTGTAGGCGCGTTTACCGTCCAGTTTTCAAAGTCGAGAAAATACAGCCGCACCGACCGCTTTTCTCCGATATGAACATCAAGCTGAAAGACTAAGTTATATTGGCTTTTCTCACCGAAACAGTTTCTTAAATTTTCAACCGACTGTCTGGTAAAACCGCTTTCCTCCGTCGAACGCACGATAAAGTCGCTTACGTTCTGCTTTTTGTAATAGTCGGTAAGCGAGGAATTTATTTTATCCTGCGACGAACCGATTCCCGATATAAAGCCTATTGATATAAGCACCATAAAGACGAGCGACAAAAACCTCATAAGGTGCTTTTTGAACATACGTGCGAGAGTTTTTAAGTATGTTCTCATTACCACTCGATCTCCTCTATAGGCACTGGGTTTTCGTTTACTTCTATGCGCTCTATCTCGCCGCTCTTTATATGTATGACCTTATCCGCCATATCCTTTAATGCGGAATTGTGGGTTACTACTATTACAAGTCTTTTGCGCTGTCTTGAAACGTCGTACAAAAGCTTTAAAATCTTTTTACCCGTATTATAATCGAGCGCGCCCGTAGGCTCGTCGCATAAAAGCAGCTTCGGATTTTTTGCTATTGCGCGGGCAATAGATACCCTCTGCTGCTCTCCGCCCGAAAGCTGTGCGGGGAAGTTGTTCAGTCTTTCGCTAAGCCCGACTTCGCTCAAAACGTCCTCGGGTTTTAAATGGTTCTTGCAGATTTCAACGGCAATTTCAACGTTTTCCAAAGCCGTTAAATTTGGCATAAGGTTATAGAACTGAAATACAAACCCCACGTCGCTACGGCGGTATTCCGTAAGTCCCCTTTTATTGAGGGAAGTTACGCTTTTACCGTCAAGCACGATTTCGCCGCCCGTGGCGTTGTCCATTCCGCCCAAGAGGTTTAAAAGAGTAGTTTTACCCGCGCCCGAGCTTCCGAGCACTACGACGAATTCACCGTCTTCAAGCTCGAAAGAAACGTTGTTGAGCGCGTTGACTTTAACCGTTCCCGTCTTATATTCTTTGCTTACGTTAATAAGTTTAAGATAACTCATAATTATTACCGTCAATTTAATTATCGTAATATAATTATACAACTACCGTTGCTTATTTATCAAGAAGAAAACGGTCGCCGAATTTACTATTGCGTTGCAAATACAACGGTTAAACGACAACAGTTGCAAAAAACAATGTGCTATTGCACTTTCAAACCCCAGCAACGGCGGCGCTTTGCAATCTCGTAATCGTAATTTTTCCAAAGGTTTTGTATATGCATATTATCTTCGAGCATGGGACCCGTCTCAACGTATTTAACGCCAAGCTTGATAACGCCCTTAGTACATTCGTGCAAAATCACAGCGGTAGCGCCCTTATTTTTATGTTCGGCAGTAATTCCTATACTCATCATATTTGCAACCTCAACGTGCTTCATTGCCTTTATAAAGGGAACTAATCCAAACGGAAAAATATGCCCGCGTCCCTTTTGCAAAGCTTCGTTAATGGAAGGCATCATAAAGCCGTATGCTATAACCTTATCGTCCTTTAAAACTACCGAGGCAAGCTCGGGGATTAACACCAAGCTTACGCTGTCTATTTCGCGCTTCTTCTGTTTTTCATTCAACGGGCTTGTACCGTATAAAACGGAATACGCCTCGTCTAAAACGTCCATACACTGCATCATATATTTACGCAGTTTCTTTTTGTCGTGTTTTAAGAGATAGGCAACGTCAAGAATTTCATAGCCGTTTTTGTTCAGGACCTTTTCGCTTAACCGCTCGAGTCTTTCGTCAACGGTAGTCGGCGCGGCTATGCGGTAACAGTTCCAGTCTACTACTTTATATGCGCCGAGCTTTTGCATATGCTCTACGTAATAGGGATAGTTGTAAATTTCTATATAGGTCGAAGGCTTGTCAAAACCGTCTATCAGCATTCCCTCCTCGTTGAGGTCGGAAAAGCTCATAGGCCCTATAATTTCGGTCATGCCCAGCTCTTTCGCCCATTTGAAAAGTTCGGCAAATAAAGCTTTCGTTACCTCGAAATCGTCGATAACGTCAAACCGCGTAAAACGAAGCTGTTTAAGATTTGACTTTTCGTTCCAGCCGCGGTGCCATATCCCGGCTATTCTCCCCGCTATTTTGCCGTCCTTATAAGCTAAAAACATTTTGCAGTCGGCAAAACGGAACGCGTCGTTTATCTTAGGGTCGAATTCGGCAAACTCGTCCATATAGAGATTGGGAACCGCGTACTTATTGCCCTTATATAAATCGATGAGAAATTTAAAAAACTTTTTCTTGTCCCTTTTAGAGTGAATTTGTTTAACTTCTATCATTATGTTTTATCCTTTGAATTGCCTTTATTTTCAATTTATATACCTTGACGGATAGACAAACCGCTATCTTTTATGATACTATAATTATACAACCACCGTTGCATTTTTATCAATTGTAAATTAGTCGACACGTTTACCTATTGCGTTGTAAAAGCAACGGATACATGAAAATAGTTGTAAAACGGAGACATTATGGACAGACGAATTAAAAAGACTACTGCGGCAATTTTCGAAGCATACGTGCAGGCGAAAAAAGCACACCCCGGAATAGAACCGTCGGTTAAAGAAATCTGCGGCATTGCCGATATAAACAAAACGACATTTTACAGATACTTTTCCGACGTGGAAAAACTGTCTTATTCAGTAATTAACGCCACGGTCAACAAGCTGCTTATCGACGGCATTAAGACGGAATATCTTTTAACCGAGCCGAAAACTTATTTCGAATACGTTCTTTCGAATTTAAAAAACTTCGAAGAAGAAATATCGGTTTTCTTAGCAGACAATCCGCAGACCTTCATATTCGAAGCAGAGCGAATATTAAAAAACAAGCTTAAAGAAACTGCGGCGGACAAATATGACGAGGTTTTGTGTACATTCATAGCGGGCGGCGCGGCGCACTACTTCCTTTCGGCAAATTATAACGACGAAAACGAACTGGATAAATTCTGCCGAATTTTCAAAGCCGCAATCTCGGCAGTTTAACATATTATCAGAGAACATAAAAAAATAGCGGCATTAAATATGCCGCTATCATTAAAATTACTGAGTGCTTTCTTTATTTTCAACAAAAACAGGCGGAGTAATAACCGGGTGACTGCCAAATGAAGATGTCAATTGTGAAATTAATAATGATGTCCTTGAAATTAATTTATTTATAATCGGAGGACAATTCTTTATCTCTTCAACAATATCTATTTTGTCCAACTCCAAGTTATCAATTTCTTTTTCATTAAAATATAATAAACTCCCCATAGATACAGATATTTTAAAGGAACTATCGGGAACAAAATGAAGTTCTCTTGTAAAAATTACTTCGATTGATTTCTTTTCATTCAAATTAACTTCAATTTTATCGGTATATTCAAGCTTGGCTTCTTTTTTCCTTTTACCGGCATCTCCAATTCTGTAATTTACTGACTTCAAAAAAGAGCTCTGCCTTTTATCAATATAATTAAGAATATCCATTCACTTCTCCTCCATTAATTAATTAATTATATTTATTGGATTAAACTCCAAAAAGTCGTCTTCACTTGAAATTCTGTTCCTTTCGACTATTATATCGTCATTTTTGACAGGTTGATAATAATTGTTATTAATTATATATGAAGGCTGAGTGTCAGAAAAATATTTTTCTATTGCCTCCGCAATAACCGCATTTAAGGAAACTCCTGTTCTAATTGCCTCCATTGCTGCTTTTTTATGCAATTCCGGAGAAATTCGCACGTTAAATTGACCATTATAAGGTTTATCAGGATCTTTACCTACTTCTTTACAATAACACAAATAATCATCTACCGCATTTTCAAATTCTTTTGCGATATTTTCTGCAGAATTACTTTCAAAAGTAACAAGATCGGCAATACCTTCAACTTTGCCAAATAAAACTTGATCGTCAACATCAAATTCAATTTTTGCAGAATATCCTTTATATTTCAATACATTATTCATTAAGATCTCCTCGTTCTTTCAAATTTTCAATAACCGCCCTGATCGTTTTTCTACCCACAATATTGGACGGATGAGGTTTATGTAATAAAATTAACGCAGAATCGTGCTGTCTCATAAATCTTACTCTGGATCCTGATGTCTTACCTTTGGTGTCCTCAATAAAATTATAATAACTTAAAAAATTTTTGAGTTCATCATATGATAAATCCGAAGGAACACTTAGCACTCTTTGAATTAATTTCTCTATTGTACTCATAAATTGATAATAGTATTCCTCCTTAATTTATTGTAACTACTTTTTAGTTACAATAAATTTTAACATATTCCTCCTTATCTTGTCAAGAACAAATTTAAAATATTATATATTCTTTGTTTAATCAATTTTTTATTTTTTTAAACAAGACGCAACAAAATTCAATTAGGTCACTAATTCTCCTCGCACCAAGCTATATACTTTTTCTGCTCAACTGCTTTACGTTGAAGTTCCGCAGTTTCCATATCCGCGGTAAGACGATACCCGCCTATCATTCCCGCTACTGCCGAAACGAGTATCGTTATAAGCTTTATCACACACATCACTACCGTTCCGAGCGTAGGGTTAGTTATAACGTTTAAAACCATAGATACGGACACGCACACCCCGGCAAATGCCGTTATAAGATACTTTATCGTGCGGAACCGCTCATACTTAGCAGTGTTAATATCTCCGTTAGGAGAAACCCTTCTACCCGTTTTAAGCGTTGCGGAAAGATACTTTTCGTCGTATTTCAATCTTTTAACGCGCTTAGCCTTCTTTATTACTTTCAGTTGATAGTCGGTCAAATTAAATTCCGCCTGCTTTGCTTTAAGCTCTTTATTCGAATACTGCAGATAAGTACTCTCAAACTTTTCTATATCTATCTGTGCTGAAGCCAGAATAATCTTTCTTGTGTCGTACAGTTCCGCCTCTTCCCATTTACGACAGTACTCACGCTCTTTGCCACGGAGTCCTTTATCTATTATTTCATCCTCCTGCCGCTTAACAAGCGCGAATGCTTCAATATGCTCTTTCGTTTCCCTACCCTTGCGTTTAGCGACGGACCGCGCCATAAAATTAATCGACACTGTGAATATGTAAAGAATAACAGCCTCATACCCGAAGTCTTTCCAGCTCATATCCATATTGACGGTTATTTCCGTCAGATACAACATTGCCGCAGATACGAGCATTAAAATTATAGTAGTGATAGTTGCTCCGTCTATGATATCGGAGAAGGTCTTATTCTTTAATCCCCGGAACGGCTTGAAGTTTTTGTCGTCGTTTATATTATGCTCCTTTATCATTTCCACTTTCCTCCTTCTCTTTCATTTCAAACGCCCCACTCTTAACGTTTGCCTTTACAGACTGTTGCCATTTTGCATACTTGCGGTACTTTGTCCAGAACACGCAGCTTACGATGCTTCCGAGCGCCGCAGCAGTTTCTATCCATAAAAATCTATCCACATACGTCCGAAAAACGTCTAATGTAAAGAACGCCGCGAGAATCAGAAAGACCAGCGCAAGCATATTGAACATCGGAAAGTGCGCAAAGAACGCTCTAAATATCCCCATAAGAAAGGGTATGGCGTTTATGAACACTATACCCAATCCCATAGCGATCTTAAAACCGTCCGCCGCCTTTATAAACGGCAACAGGCACGCTGTAACGATTATGAACGGCGCAAAGTACGCTATTACCGACAATATAAAGTAAAGCCACTTCTCTTTTGTAAAGGTCCTGTATTTACTCATTTTCAAGCTCCTTTTCCGCAACTGTTAATTCCTCGACTGATTCCGTAAATCTCTCGTTATTTCCAAGCAGCGCTTTTTGCGCGTGTATCATAGCAACCGTTGCATTCGATTGCAAATTCAGCTCGCTTACTATCGGCGCAACCTTTAATTTGACTATTCGGTCTAACGTTTTATTAAAAATCTTTTTCCCTATTACGGCAATAATTATCAAAATAACCACGGCAAGCGCGGGAGCCCAAACGGACGAATATTCGCTAAGCCATCCGACAAACTTTTGCCAGCCGTTCCTATGCTCCTCAGGGAGCTTGTCCCCGAAAGCGAGCAAATAACCTTCTATGCTCCCCCATTTCTCGATAATAGCGTTATAGTATGTCTCGTATTCTTCGCCATACCGAGCTTTCAGATATTCCGTAAAGCTTGCAGCTATTTCGTCTATATTGCTTTCTTCGACCGTTTCGGTTATCTCTGCCGGCGGCATGATTTCAGTTTCTGCATACGTTACTGTTGCGCCGATGCCTGTAAATATTAAAAGCATTGCCGCAATTAGCGTTATAAATGCTATTTTAATCTTAGTCATTTTTATTTTCTCCTTTTATCGCTTTTATTTCCTCTTCCGTTAGCTCGAAGCCAAACTCGGAGATAAATTCCTCCATGTTTCTGCCGCCGAGATATACGTTGTCTTTATAATCTTTAAACGCGAACTTCATTAGCGCAAGCGCGTTTTTATACACGCGCATTTCGCGCAAATCTGCATTGTTCTTATATTCCGTGAAAGAATTATCAAGCTCTGAAAGATTTGTCTGTAATGCTGCATTTTTTGTTTTAAGGTTTAAAAGCTCTGTCTTTAACTCGACTATTTCCGGAATGACAGAATGCATTCCTTCTACTTCTTTAAGTAGGAGCGGTTCTATCTTATAGGTTTTAATATGCTCGCCTTTGAGGTAATGTTTTACTTCCGCATTTAACTCGCCAACAGTAAGTTCGTCCAGTAATACGCTTCCGTCGCACGACAAAAGCTTTTTATAGGTCTTGCCGTTGTTCTCTGCTACGAGGTAAAACTCGCCGTTAAAGTTCGGAAGAATCGCTTTTATTTCAAGTCTGTTATCGGTAACTATAAAGGGCGATACGTCGTCGTACCGCCCCGTGCCGTTTGATTTTAAAATTATAGTTTTCAAAGTAATGCCTCCAACTCGTTTATGCGCTCGCGCCATGCGCGGCGCTTTTCTTTTACTTCCGCATATTCAGCTTCAGTCATTTCCCCTTCAGCGTACTTAATAACCTGATAGTCCGTTCGAGAAAGTTTTGCTTTTAACTCCGCAATTTCACGGCGAGCGGCATTTGCGGCGCACCATACAAGGTTTTCTGTATTATTTTTTAAATCTTCTTCAAGCTCATAATTGCCGCTATTTAAAGCGGTAAGAAATTCGTCCCAGTCAACTTCTCTATTTTCAATAAAATAAGTTTTATTTTGCATATTTACCTCCTTACAACTTTTGCTCCAAAAATATCTATTTCAAATACTCTGTTGCTATTGTCGTTATATATCGGACTTTCAGTTCCCCAAGCGCCAAACGCTCCATTACTATTATACACTCTACCGATAATCAGGGTTTGGTACCAGCTACCGCTAAAATAATGCCTCTCTGAATTTAAATGAAACCCCGTATAACCTGCATACTCCCTTGTCGTCGGTCCGTAAAAATTTGGCGTTAAGTAACCATCATCGGCAAACACTTTAACTCGCGTGTTCTGCCAGTCAAAATTTAAAAAGCTCCAATTCATTCTCTGTAAAAGAGAGGATTCATCAATAAAACCATAAACTCTATCGCTGGTATTAGTGCTAAGGCTAAATATGCGAGCCGTTATATGGATATCAGTGGAAATAGGATTTTTAGGGTTGTCCGAATAAAAATAATGCGTTGCCGTTACTGTTCCCATAATAGAAAGGTCCCAATACTCGCTATCAGAAGAGTCGCCAAGCTGAAGCCCTAAATTATCATCAGCACCAGCATATACATGCGGAAATATTTTATATTCAGTAGTCCTACTTAAAACGTGCGGCGGATTATTCGGAGAATAAACACGTGCTTCCCCATCATACACGCCATTGGTGCCTGTAACCGTAGTCGCGGAAATATCGCCTGTAAAAGCAGCACCATCAAGATTTGCTTTCTTGGCTTCTTCGGCTTTTGCTCTTGTTGTTTCGCTTGCCAAGTCTGCCTCGCTTGCTCGTGTTGTATCGGTTGGATGCCGGTGGTCTCCACGTGCATATTGGCTTGATGTACCTGCCGACCCTTCACCGTCCATAAGCGGTACCGAATCGCTTGCCGGTACCGCCGTGTTTGGCGACGGCTCGCCGCTATCCGCCCAACCGCCGTCCGTGTTATATATCCAGATATTACCGCCGACTATATATGCGTAATCGTTAGGTGTTGCCGTGGGATATGCTGCTTCAAGCGCATCAACGCTATCGAACATTCCGCGGAAATGCGCCTCATTCGTTATATCCTCGCGCAAGCCCGCTATATCTGAATTTACGGTAGAAAACTGGTCCGCTATATTTGCACCTGTTTCGTCCGCTGTTGCTTTGGGAACAGCCGTAGTTCCGTCCTGAACACTTTCTATATACTCAGCCGCACTCTCAACTCTCTGCGCCGCTGCTTCTGCATTTTCCGCACTCTGCTGCGCACCCTGTAATGAGTCTGCCGCCGCTTCTGCATTTAATTGCGAAGCTTCAAGCGCCGCTTGCAATTCTTCTTTCAATGAATACAGCTCGTTCAGAATGTTGAAGTCGGTTATTTCCTCCCAGTAGTCGGAATTCAAAACTCCTTCCGAATAAGGCGCATTATCGTTATTGGCTATAAGCGACTTAATGAACGTACCGTATTCGCCTTTATCGGGATAGAATACAATTTCGTTTGCGCCGTAGGTGTACTCGGAATTCCATGCATACAAGGCACGCGCACCGAAATAACCGTAATCGAGTTGCACCCGCAAACCGTTAATAAGCGCTTCAATTATTTCGCTTTCCGACGGTTCTAAAGGCTTATCGGAATCTAAGTACGCACTCTCTAAAACCAACAACTGTGCTTCCTGCGTTGTAGTTATCGAAACAATTTTAGGCGAGCTTGCATTCGTGCTATCGATACTGACAACGTTACATACAATTGTCTGGGTACCTGCGTATAACGTAAACTCTTTCGGCATTATCTGCGAATAAACAGCGTATTCAACACCGTTCACGGTTGTGGTTTTAACGTAGTCCGCAGGATAACTAAACGTCGTAACTTTTGCGCCGTTCGGCGTAGTCAGGATTGCGCCCGTCTTTACAGCGTTTTGATAAGTGCCGTCCACATTCTGGTACAACAAAATTTTAGGAACGTACAGCGTTAACTGCACATTCCTGTAACTGCCTTGATAAAGACTGAAATCTTTATCAAGCATTGCTATACTGCCGCTTGTCTTTAAATAAATTTTGATTTCATCCATTTTTAACTTCCTTTAAAATTATTTTTTTGTATTAAAAAAGCACCGAGCTGTCGGCGCTTTAAACTTTTACTTGCAAAATGACAAATACTGGTATATACTGTCATAGAGGTATTTTATGAAAAAGATTAAAAAGTTATTTTTACCCGTTGTTTCACTCGCTTTATGTTTGTGCTGTGTTATCCCTTTTGCTGGGTGTAAGAAGAATAATGATGAAGGCGATTGGGTTGAAGTATATAGTGTAAACTATACTTTTGAAACTGGCGAAAGTGGCTATTTTGCATCAGATGTTAATTGGGAATATACAAAAACTAATGTTATTAAAGAAGCATACGAATTGGCGCCGGAAGACCAGAGGCTGTGTTTTGACACTTGGGATGATTATTATAAATATTTCTCCGGAAGCGGCCTTGGAGTCGACAGAAATAAATTTTTCAGTAGAGTAAATAGTTTTATAAATAAAACATATTACATAAGACTTATATCCCCCTCCGGCGTGCATTACGACAACGAAAGTGAATGGTATTGGAAAGAAGTTTACGGAAATTACAAAATAGAGTACGTTAAAATACAGTTATTAGAGAACAATACACTTAAAATTAAAGCCAAAGGAAAAGTTATAGAAGTACAACCTCTCCTTTACGAAATAAAATATTTTGAAAATTAAGCTATTTACCGCTCGGCAAACACCGAGCGGTAAATAGCTTAATTTTCTAATTCCAACTCATAGTTTTCATACTGATACGAAACCGTATCACTATTCCAGAACCTAACCCCCTGCGCAAACCTTTGGCGAAGGTCCGACCTCGCAATGTTACTCAAATTTCCGTTTATACTTTGCAACTGCGCTTTAAACTTTTACTTGCAAAATGACAAATACTGGTATATACTGTCATAGAGGTATTTTATGAAAAAGATTAAAAAGTTATTTTTACCCGTTGTTTTACTTGCTTTATGTATGTGCTGTATTATCCCTTTTGCGGGGTGCAAAGATGATGGTGAATGGATTGAAGTACTGAGCGTTAGTTATAAATTTGAAACTGGTGAAGGTCGCTCTTTTGGATCAACTGTTAAATGGGATATGAAGCGAACTTATGTCATTAAAGAGGCATACGATTTAGCGGCGGAAGATATGAAACTATGCTTCGAAAATTTTAATGACTATCATGAGCTATTTCCCGATACTGATTCCGATATGAGTACTGATAGAAATGAATATTTTAATAACTTAAATAAATTTATAAATAAAACTTACTACATTAATGTAAGGGAACGTTCTTATGGGTATGGCAATGAATGGTATTTTAAAGAAACTTGGGGAAATTATACAGTAAATTACGTTAAAATACAGCTTTTAGAAAATAACACGCTTAAAATAAAATATAAAAACGAAGTCCTTGAAGTACAGCCCCTGCTTTACGAGATTACTTATTTTGAAAATTAAATATTATTTACCGCTAGGTGTTTGCCTAGCGGTATTTTTTAACTTTCAAGCTCCAACTCGTAATTTTCGTGCTGATATGATACAGTGTCGCTATTCCAGAACCTAATTCCCTGTGCAAATCTTTGCCGTAAGTCTGAACGGGCTATATTACTAAGATTGCCGTTAATGCTTTGGAGCTGTGCTTTAATATAATTGTGATACTTGCGTATATGTTTATAATCCTTTACGTTCGCAACAGAATTAAAGGAAAATCCATACAGGTTCATAAAGTCGTTGGCGGTTTTCAAGTCCCCTTCTAATGCAGAATATTTTTCGACGTACAAACCGAGGTCAGTACAGAACATGTTAAAGATGACGTTACCGTTTGCATTTTTTAATTGGTCGGGCGCATTTTTCATATTGTCTATCGTCAAAGACCTATCTACAACCGCTTGGTAAGTATTTAGCAAGTTAGTTATTTTTCCTGTTACAGCAGACGTAATTCCGCCCACATAATCGCCGCCAACTATCGACTTCGCCGCACTTGCTTGCGATTGCATTTCGGCCTTTGCATGATTTGTTGCAATTTTCATATTAGATTGCAAATAGAAGTTTTTATTGTTAGCAATGAACGCCGCATATTGATCGTTAGCGAATGCCAAACTCGTATCAGTACTTCCTACCAACCCCGTATAATTCTCGTCCGTGCCTTTTGCATACAAGCCCGTACCACCTTTTACGCGCAGGTAATATTTTGTAATTTCAGGCTGTATTGGCTCGGAGTATTCAAACGTAATTGAACTTTCGTTGAGTTTTTGAATATCGTAGGCAAACTCGTCTCCGCTTGAAGCAGTAACAACCAACTCTTTAAAACTCTGTCCGTTAAGTTTGGGATTGTAGGCAGGGTTAGGCGTTTGCTGTGTAGTTATTTCCGAAATTAATATTTTTTTATTTTCTGGCAATTCGTACTTATAAGATTGTAAAGCACTCTTAGCAACGGTATCAGAAGTCCACTGGTGCGAACCGAAAAATACGCCATAGTTCCCTGTTGTTTTAATCCCCCCGACAAAGCTATTATTATTGTTTTCCAAAACCGTAGATATATGATTAATCATTTTCGTAGGAATAACTAGGTTATTATTGTTATCTATATTAATCTTACCTATATTTGTAGTGTCAAACGGCGGGAGCATAGAAATTTTTATGGAGTAGTAATAACTTTTATCTGCATTTAAACTTTCAAAAGCTTCCTTTCCTTCAATAGATGGAATAAAATTATAGTTTGCATCATTCTTAAATCGGATTATATTTTTACACTTACTAATATCACCTGCCGAGTCAAATTCAGCGTCTATATATACCGGATAGCTTATAACATTCGTTGCCCCAATAAATGGATTACGCATATCAAAATAAGAAAATCTGCCTGCATTCCTTTCGTTTCCGTCAAGAGTAACCGGATTGTTCTTAGAATCCAACGCTCTATAACCATGTGTCGGATCTATGAATATATAGACCCAATAAGCGATGTTCTCATTAAGCCATTTATTTTTTTCCAAATCATCATACTTCAGATACATCAAACTTAGCTTCTTCCTCTCCACCAACCGTTTCGGAAAATTCCACCCTTCCTCGGAGTTATAAATTTTGCTTGCAGGATTGGTAACAAATTTAACCGTCGTGGCATCTTTAAAATTGTCAGCATCGGCAGGCACAAACCTATTCAAATGCGCGCGCTCGATAAGGCAGTCGGAGAAAGATATATCGTCTTTAAAAAAGTAGGTTTGTACGGTATCCATTTTCAAATCTACTAAAATATACCCGTCCGCGCCTATGGTAGAGTTGGTTATGAAATAATAGAAATAGAACGTTCTCTCCGCGGATACGACTTTGATTATCGCGTAGTTTTTGCTTGCGTAATCGAACTGGGAAGTCCAGTTCGGAAGCCCAGAGCCGACAATACCGTAAACCTGTTTAGTAATAATCAGATTATCGAGGTTAGGCGCCTGTATCTCTATAAACGGCGCAGAACTGTGTGCCGCCTTGTCCTCGAAATACGCGGTCTGCTCGTCAGTACTTGAAAAATACCGCGTGTCATCGCCTTCCATATCGAAAGGGAAGTCGATAAGAGATATGTAATACTTATGAGAGTATTTAGCCGAATCGTAAACGTCGGCAAACGTAACCTCATACACAGAACCGTCTGGGCGCGAGGAACTTGATTTCGCGCTTTTATATATGCGTACGGTTGAGGTAAAAGGGGTTTCCTGCGTGAACGCAGCCCCGTCGTAATAGGTAAGCGTGTGTTTTGTTCCGTCCGCAGTAGAAGCGTTTAAAATTTCGGTTTGTAAGACTTTAAAAACGGTACTCTCGTAAGGAATCTGAAAGCTGTAAAACTTTGTCTGACCCGTAACGAGAGTTTTGCTGTAAACATCAGTAAACAGCTTACGCGTCATACCCTCGCGCTCAACATAGACGGACTCGGAAAGGAACGGAATTTCTACTCCGTCCAAAAGCCAATGTTTGTCTCCCGAAGTTACAGCATTTTCCGTATAAGTTACGGAAACCGTAAACGTCAGAGGTACTCCCTCGCCGAGTTCGCACTCTACTTTATACCCCTGCGGCACTCCCGCCGTAAAGGTAACTATGCCTTCGCCTTTATCGAACTTTACGGAAGTATCCTGATTGGCTTTAATAAAAGCGTTGATAATATTGTTAACGTTTATGTATCTGCGGTTCGTTGCTCCAGATATGAACATCTGGACAATGAAAACGTATTTCATTTCGGTATATCCCGATGGAATCGGCGCAGAGTCTACGGAATACGTTTTAACCATTCCGTTTATTCTTTTACCGTCGTAGCCCTTTGCAGTTTCAGCCAAGATAGAAAACTGATAATTTCCCGGTCTTTCTGTAGCTATTGCGTCAAGTCCTTCGGTAAGATAGTTTGCAATTTCCTGTGCGCTTAACATTGTTGTTCTCCTTATAACTTTGAGATTTCTTCCTTAATCCTTTTTAAAGATAAATAATAAAAAGTTTGCTTTTGCGGCGTAAAAATACTTTTCCCGTCGATAGAATCAACCACCCACCAGCAACCGGATAAATTAATTATATCGCCGACCTCCACGACGCACTCGTACTCTTCTCTGTCAATGTCGAAGTAAGCGTCGGTTGTTTCTACTGTACGGAACTCGCCTTTTGCCACGCGGTTTTCAAGAGGTTGGGAAGGTTTGGACTGATTGTCTATTCCGTCCCCAAGATATTTGAACTGTACGTCCTGACCGAGTTCAATGTAGAATGAGTCCTGATATTTAATCAAACCGCCGTCAGTTTTTTCATCGAAGTTATACTGCTTATAAACCTTTCCCCAATCGCCCATGAAGCCGAACGGCAACCGTTTTTCGATTTTGATACTTTGCATATTTATTCTCCGTTAATATTTATTAGTATCCAAGTTGATAAACGGCGCCAAACTAAACCAACTTGTAAGCCCCATAGATTCAAGCTTATTTATAGCTCTGGGTGCAACCATTAAGTTATCGCGGAATTCGTCCTCCGGCTTTTTACCGTCGGGTATACCATGCGCCAAATCATAAGCAGAATAATTTGAAATAACTCCGTTATCTATGATATATTTTGCCTGAATAATCAGCACTTTTTCAAACTGCTTACGGAATGTATACGGGTCAAGATAAATCTGTTCGGGTGCAACGGCTATTCGATACAGCATTACCTGAAAATTTTTCAAACCTACTTTGTACTGTATATAGTCGTAAACCGTATCGGTAACAAGCTCGATAAATTCTTTTATTTTATTGGGACTGCAGCTTATATACCTGCGTTCAACGTCTATGCCGTGAAAATTTAAACACTTTTCCGTCAAAAAATATTTGTGCTGCATAGGGTCATAGACCATATACTGCGTTGAGCAAGGATATTTATTATCATTGCTCACGAACCCTTTCGGGTCCAAATATAAAGGTACGTCTTTTTCTGTCATATAAATCCTCTTTAAACGCTTTGCGTTATTTTATTTTTTTAATAGCTTAGTTTTAAGCGTGCCGGTTGCCGCTATCCTCTGCCGCCGGGTCCGTATAATCGTTAAAAGTAATATTGATGAGGTTAGAATAGTCGTTTATTTCTTTGCCGTCAATATAATCGCACACCTGCAGATATCTGTTAAAAAGTTCTTTTAAAGTTTTTCTCCAGCCGTTTAAAGCTATCGCGCGTGTACGCATAGACGGTTTTTCTGTTTCGCTTTCTACGGAACTATTTATACTCTCTATCCCCGTCAATCCTAAAGTTGTGGGCGAAAGTCCCGCCTTATTGATTGCAACGCTCATAAGGTTCTGTATCGCTTTCGTATATGCTTCCCAGTTAATATTGCCCTGTACAACGTTCCACAAAGCCGAACATTCCGCAGGAGAATAGCTTCCCTTCGCTGTAACGACAGTTTTATTAAAACGATTTGGACACACTTCATTACCGTTCTCATCCTGCGGAATCATTTTATCTGAAACAAACTCTTTAATTCCCCCCTTACGTATAGCATCAATCAAATCTGACATACTTTCGCTAAGCGCGTCCTCTATTTCGGCAAGTCCCTGAATATCAGGAACGCCGCGCTCACCGTTATAAAGTTGGTTGGCATTGTCATTTTTTTTGAATATAACCAAAAAGTCTTTAAGCGGCAATCTTAAAGACTTTGTATTTGTATTCTGTGGAAATTTTTCCCGGCATTCTTTTATCTTAACTTCATCGTTTGGAGAAACGTATTTACAATCGATTGCAAAGCGGTAATCTATATTAACGTACCCCTCTTCGTCCTTATAATGTATTTCCCTAAGTTCATACGACGGGTCGTCTTCCGAAGCTTTCTTTATAACGAATGATTTAATTTTGCCGCACTCGTACTCCACTTCCAAATGCTGAGGCTTTATTATATCTATTACAGGCTTATCGCTCACTTCAGGACTATATGAAACTCTGAATGCAACGTCGCCTATTCCGCTCTCCCAATAAACGCCTTCGCAAAATTTTTGTAACAGCCCCGCCTCGTCAATCATTTCATTTAGAATCTTGCCTATTTCTTCATCGCTGCTTTTACAAACAAAACCGTTTAACGCTATAAGATTAATCTTCGCCTTAACTATCATTGGTATAATGCCGAAATATGCAAAAGCCTGTCCGTGTATACTTTGTGCAAGGAATTTGCTATTTGCCTCGTTTATTAACCACGTATCCTTGAAGTATTTATTAACATGTTCCTGATAGAACCTCCGTATTACAAACGGTTCGTTACTCAGCAGAGCAAGATTCTGCGCCATATTGTATGCATATACAGCAGGCGAGCACCTATCGTCTATTAGTTCTTTGTTTTTAAGATTGAAATTATATCTTGCCATTTTGTTACTCCTTTATTAAATTGCCGGCTATATTATTTGCCGAAGATTTTTTAATTTTATACCTTTTATTTTTATAATTCCGTCAGCCGTGTCCTTAGCTGTTCCAGTAAAACTGCTTACTTTTTAAACCCGCCCCGACAATTTGTCGGAGCGGGAAAACTAAGCAGTTTATTAATGTTTGCAGTTTTAATATTCTTTCAACGATACCATTATAGCATGGCTTTTAGGCAAAAAAGTGCAATGATTTTGCACTTTTAAATTAATTTTAATTCGCCTGCCCAAAGATATGCCGCACGCAGTATACCGTCAAGCCAATAGTAATATGTACGCCTCTCTATTCCTATTTCTTCGCACGTTCGCCATATGCTTTTTTGTTCTATATAACGTTTCAACATAAGTTTGTCTTTCTGTTCCCATTTAAATTTTTCAAGTGTTTTTTCAAACACCATACACCATGCGCGCATCCTTTCGGCTTCATCTATCGCGCGGATTAAATGCTGCTCTGTCGTATTGCTTCCGGAAGTTTTTACTCGCTCTCCACAGGGCGAAGTATTGCTATATGCAACGGCGCAAACGGTGTAATTCTCCGCCTCGCGCTTATTTGCTTTATATTTATAAAACTCCCTTTCAATAATGTTACGCTCTTGTTTAGTCATAATTTCCTCCCATTAAACTTCATTTTTAAAATTTCACGCTTACGCATCCATATGATTACTCTGTTTTTCAGACAATTCTCCGAATGGAAGACCGCGCTGTCAAACTTTTCACACACAGGCTTAAACTCATTAATTAATGTGTTTATGACCAAATAATACTATTGAATTAATGATTTGTCAAGCAAATTTTGCAAAAATAGTTGCATTTTCGTGAGTTTTTGTTATAATAGAATCATTAAATAAGGAGTATTTATGGATTTAGAACTTTGGAAAAGGGTAAAAAAGCAAAAAAAAATGACTATTGAGGAAATTGCCCGAAAAGCTAATCTACCGAAAGGTAGCGTACAAAATATTTTCGCAGGATACGTTCCTAACCCGCGTGTGGACACCGTTGAGGCAATCGAACGCGCACTTGGAATGAGTAAAAACGACCGTTCCGAGAGAAATGGCAAGTGGATAAACGTATATGGCAATATCGCGGCGGGTATTCCTATAGAAGCTATAGAAGACATAATTGACCAAGAGGAGATTACTTCTGAAATGGCTGAAACGGGCGAGTACATTGCTTTAAAAGTAAAAGGTAGCTCTATGGAACCGCGTATAATGAACGACGACGTCGTCATTATTAAGTTGCAGGAGACTATTGAAAACGGAGAAATTGCCGCTGTACTTGTAAACGGTAACGACGTAACTTTAAAGCAAGTTAAAAAGGAAGATAACGGACTTTGGCTTATACCTTTCAACTCGGCATTCCCACACTTCTTTTACACTAAAAAAGAATGTGCCGAACTTCCAATCAGGATACTCGGCAAAATGGTTGAACTTAGGGCTAAGTTTTAAATTCTGACACGAAACATAAAACAGGGGACAGGTAAATCCTGTCCCCTGTTTTTCTTATTTGTAGTTATCTATTTATACTTTTTATAACTCTTGCGGGCACTCCGCCGACGACGGTGTTTTCCGGAACGTCTTTAGTTACAACCGCCCCCGCCGCCACTACCGCACCGTTGCCTATTGTTATGCCCGGGAGTACAGTCGCGTGCGCGCCTATCCATACTCCGTTTCCGATTTTAACTGGAGCGGGAAGCATATCCGCGCGGTTTTCGGGCGCTAACTCGTGATTGAGCGTAGCTATAACAACCTGCTGACCTATTAACACGTTATCGCCTATCTCTATACCGCCCTGGTCCTGAAAACAGCATCCGGAATTGATAAACACGTTTTTACCTACAGTTATGTTCTGTCCGTAATCCGCGTAAAACGGCGGAAACAGCCCGAAGCTTTCGTCTACCTTTTTACCGGTAAGCTCTGAAAATAAATCCCTGAGTTCCTCCGCCGTGCGGAAAGTATTGTTCATTTCCGCCGTAATCTTTCTCGCCCTTTGCGCCGCTTCGTGCATGTGCAAATGCATTTCGCACCCCGCTTTTATATAAGTCTTCTTTTTCATTTGCTCTTTAAACTGCTGAGCGTTCATACCTTCTCCTTTTTAAAAAACGATACGGCGGTGCCGTACCGTTTTAATTTATACCGCTTCTCCGTCAACGTTCACTTCAACGTATACAGAGCCGTCGAACTTGTAATACTTCTGCACTTTATCGGTCGAGTCGTAAACCGCGATTTCGTGCTTAGAATAATTTTCAACCTGATTTTCAAACTGCGCGGTGTTATTGTACTCGATTAAAAAGTACGAGTGCGCGGGATTCAGCGTTATCCCGTTGAGGGCGGACGTGTCACTTAAAACCGAAACGAATACGTCAAAATACTTCTGGTAAGCTAAATTATTGAATGCAGACTTCTTTCCGAAAAGCACAAGTGCCTTATCCTGCGAGGAATCCTGCACGGAGTCAAACGTGCTTGAACTGTATCCCGCCATATACACATCGGGATTGAAGAACAAAATTATTTCCGCGGCTATTGCATTATCGAGTTCGTATATAGTGTAACCGTCCTCTTCAAGCGCGTCGAAGTATTCCTGCCTTCCCTCGTACTGTGACGTGGGATAACCGGGGTGTCCCTTGTAATAATAAACGTACTTATCAGTACCGTAAATATCTATGGTAGCTTTGATATAGTTGTAAAGAGTTCCGTTTTCGCTGTTCCATTTGTTGCCGAGAATTATAACCGCCTCTTTGCCCTGCTCTTCCGCCACGGAAAAGGCGTCACCATTGAAGTTATACAAATTTTTAAACTTCTGCGCTCCGTCGTCGTCCAGCGCGGCAAGCAGATTGTTGGTATACATTGAGTTTGCGGCTGCAATAACTTCGGCAGCGAACGTACCGTTTACGCCCACAATATTTTCGTCTGCTTTAAGTCTGTTGACCCACCAGCTTATGTTACTCTCTTCCTTGGTAACAACGTAGGCGTAATTTTCAAGCATCTGCGCCCAGTTATCTTCGTTTTTAGGATAAGCGACTAAATCAAGAACCTGATCGTTGTCGTACCCGTTTTCACGGACGTAAGCTTTTAATTCTTCCCAGTTTACTTTTAAAGCATTATACTTATTTGTCGCCGCCGTATAGCCTGCCGTATCCGAAGAGCTGGCAAAAGTCTTTGAAATAATTTTTGCCGTACCTCCGCCGTCGCTTAAAAGGACGGCTTGCCACTGATTGTCGGGGATACCGTTTGCGACGAGCATCTGCAAAATAATTTCGACGTAGTTATCTACAACGTACAAATTAAACTTCGAGTTACTGTTAAGAGAGTAAAGCTGTTTTATATACTCCGCCGTAGGGGTACGCAATCCGTGGAAATCAATCGTCTCGGTTGCCGCCTCGCGCGTTGTAAACGGCATGCACTGTACTCCGTAGGGGAGGTTATCCCAGTCGTACTGGGCGGTACGCTCCATATATACGAAAGTAGGAATAGTGCCTTCGGCGGTTATTTCTTTAAGCTTTAACGAAAATACGAGAACGGGATAAGAACCATTTAAAGGTGCAAAGTTATACTCCTTTGCGGTTACTGCAACCCCGTCGGTATAATCAACCTCGTCGATCACTTCGTCGCCGTCCATAAGGCGGAATTTTACAACGTCAAACAACCCGAACGAACCGAAGTTTATATAAACGTCTCCGTCGGTAACGTTTAAGTCCGCAGTGTTGTTAAAAATTATATCAGTTTGCGTGTTGAGCGCGGTAGTTACGGAAATAGCGGTTGCCGCCGTATGGTTATTGCTAACCTCGCACCGTACGTTAGAAGTATTGTCGTCTACATCGTGAAAAGAAAAGTTTGAAACGTCGGTATTTAAAAACGCGTCTTTGCCGAGGGTTACGCCCTTAACCCCCGCAACGTATTTGTGGTCTATGCTAAAAAGATTTTTAAAGCTTTCACCCGCAACTTCCGCAAGGTTGGTACAGCCCGAAAATGCGCTTTCGCCGACTTCTTTTATACTCTGCGGCAAAGAGATTTTGCGCAGGTTTTTACACTGCGAAAAACCGTTATCAATTACGGTTGTTACAGACTTTCCGATATACGTTTCGGGCACGGTTATCTCCGAAAGCAAAATAGCCTGACCCGCGCCTACGGCAAACGTTCCGTCGTCCTGCGGATAAAACGCAAGCCCCTGGGGATTGTCCGTCCAGAAGTTATCGCCTTTATCGCCTTTATCACCTTGCTCGCCTTGGGTTCCCTGAACGCCCTGTTCTCCCTGCTCTCCTTTTTCGCCTTTACAGCCGAAAAGTGCAACGAGCGAAGCCGCAAGCACGCAGATTAAAATAATAAGTAAAGCTTTTCTTTTGTTCATAATTATTCCTTTAATTTATCTTTTGCAAAAATATTATAAATTAATATTAAAAATAAATCAACCGTTAGCCTATATAATTTGTATCGCAAAATATGAAAGGAAAATTTTTCCAAAACCGTATACAAACGCAAATTTTTGTGTTATAATTTTATTAAGCAAATAAATTACAGGAGATTTTCAAAAATGGAAATGCAGGATTTCAGACTCGACGGAAAAATCGCTCTCGTTACGGGCGCATCATACGGCATAGGCTTTGCCATTGCAAGGGGTTTTGCAAAGGCGGGAGCTACTATCGTTTTCAACGACATTAACAAGGAGCTTGTAGACAAGGGCCTTGCTGCTTATAAGGAAGAAGGCATTAAAGCCCACGGCTACGTTTGCGACGTTACCGACGAGGAAGGCGTTAACGCACTCGTCAAAAAAATCGAAAAGGAAGTCGGCGTTATCGATATTCTCGTAAACAACGCGGGAATTATCAAGCGTATCCCCATGACCGAAATGACTGCGGCGCAGTTCAGACAGGTTATCGATATCGACCTCAACGGACCCTTTATCGTATCCAAAGCGGTTATCCCTTCGATGATTAAAAAGGGCCACGGCAAAATTATCAATATCTGCTCGATGATGTCGGAGCTCGGCCGCGAAACCGTTTCGGCATATGCTGCGGCAAAGGGCGGACTTAAAATGCTTACGAGAAATATCTGCTCGGAATACGGCGAATACAACATTCAGTGCAACGGCATAGGACCGGGATATATCGCAACCCCGCAGACGGCTCCCCTGCGCGAAAAGCAGCCCGACGGCAGCCGCCACCCCTTCGACAGCTTTATAATTTCGAAGACCCCCGCAGGCAGATGGCTTGAAGCAGACGAACTTGCAGGTCCCGCAGTGTTCCTCGCATCCGACGCTTCCAACGCGGTAAACGGACACATCCTCTACGTTGACGGCGGAATTCTTGCATACATCGGCAA
>JAIDRX010000076.1 GCA_029061495.1 Clostridia bacterium | reverse complement strand
GTAACGTTCTTGTATTTCTTTTTTGCCTTTGTTATACTATGAGCGTACTCAACGAGTTACAGAAATAACAAATCAATTTTTCGGAGGTATCTATTATGACAAACAATATTCAGAAGGCAAAGGAACTTATCAACTGCTTTGCGACGGGCGACACGGAAAAGGCAAAGTCGCTTTTGAAAGAGGGCTACATTCAGCACAACCTTGCATACGGCACGGGCAGAGATGCGTTTCTCGGCTCGGTTGCTTATCTTGGCTCTGCCCCCGTTAAGACAACAGTAAACACAATCCGTGCTTTCGAGGACGGCGACAAAGTTTATATGCAAACCGTTTACAATTTCGCAGGTGCAGGCGAACAGGTTGCATTCGATATTTTCCGTTTTGAGGACGGTTTAATTGCAGAACATTGGGATAACCTTGCAGATAAGGCGCAACCCAACCCGTCGTGCAGAACGCAGATCGACGGACAGACGGACGCGAAAGACCTTGATAAAACGGAAGCAAATCGTGAAGTAGTTAAGAATTTCTTATACGACGTAATGCAGGGCAAAAACCCGCAGAAAACGCCCGACTATTTTGACGGCGACAAGTATTTGCAACACAATACGGGCATTGCAGACGGACTTTCGGGTTTGGGCGCGGCTTTGGAAGCACTCGGCAAAGCGGGCATTGCTATGATTTACGATAAAGTTCATCAGGTACTTGCACAGGGCGATATGGTGCTTGCGGTATCGGAGGGCACGTTCGGTGGTAAGCCTACTTCATATTACGATTTATGGCGCGTGGAAAACGGCAAGATTGCTGAACATTGGGATGTAATGGAAACTATTGCCGACAAGTCCACTTGGGCGAACAACAACGGCAAATTCTAATAAGAGTAACCCATAAAGTGCAGTCGCCTTAATGATTGCGCTTTTATACTTTTTGGAAATATGGAAACAATAGAAATATTTAAGTATTTGCAAGAGCAAATTCATACAACGATTATAGCAACGAACAACGAAAATGGTTTACCCGTTACGTGCGCCATAGATTTAATGGACTATGATGAAAACGGTCTATACTTTCTAACCGCAAAGGGTAAAAACTTTTATAAGCGGTTAAAAGCAAACGGCTACCTTTCTCTTACGGGAATTAAGGGCGAAAACACTATGTCTTGTGTTGCGGTATCCGTTCACGGAAACGTTAAAGAAATCGGCGTTGAACGGTTACAGAGATTGCTTAATAAAAACCCGTATATGTACGAGATTTATCCTACCGAACAATCGCGCTCGGCACTTACGGTATTTTGTCTGCATGAAGGCGGTGTGGAATGGTTTGACCTTTCTAAAAAACCTATTGAGCGTTTTTCGTTTTCTTTCGGCGGAAGTCTTGCGGAAGCCGACGGGTATTTTATTACGGATAAGTGTATGGGTTGCGGTAAATGTTTATCCGTATGTCCACAAAATTGTATCATATTGGATGGGCAAGCGATGATCCAAAAAGAAAACTGTTTGCATTGTGGGAACTGTATGCGGATATGCCCAACAAAAGCGGTTATACGCAGGTAAAGAATTATGGCATAGGTGAAAATCTAAAATAAATCCTTAGAACGATAAATTTCAATTTATCGCTCTAAATATAAAAGCAGCCCGCTATCAGCGGGCTGCTTTTTATATGTTACTTTTATAATCTGTTCCCCAGTCCCTCATAGCGTCGAGCAGGGGCTTTAACGTTTTACCTATGTCTGATAAATAGTACTCGACTCTCGGCGGAACTTCGGCAAATATTTCGCGGACGATAATTCCGTCATCCTCCAGCGCTCGCAGGTTATCGGTTAAAACCTTTTTACTTATGCCGGGGACGGTCTTTATAAAGTCGGTAAACCGCTGTCTGTCGTTGTAAACCAGGTTGCGTATTATTAAAAGCTTCCACTTGTTCCCTATAAGCTGTACGGTCGTTGCAACGGGACATTCGGGCAATTCGTTTTTAGTAAGCATAACTATTCCTTTTTTATTTAAGTATAACAAAAGTCGGCTTAACCGTCAATAGTTTTAAAAAGAAACTTAGTTACAAATTTATTGCCCGATAATAGAAAAGTAACTCTCTTGCAATTTCTTTCCGCTTTCAGTATAGTAAAGACAACAAATTTGAGGAGGTTGTATTATTATGAAAAATTACAACAAAGCAAGTATCAAGGATGAACCCCGTACCGAGCTTCACGACGTTTTATCGTTGACGGGTGCGGAAATAAGTATTAACACACTCCCCGCAGGCGCAAGCGTGCCTTTCGTACATTCACACAAGCAAAATGAAGAAATTTACGCAATTTTGGAAGGCAAGGGCCACGCCGTAATCGACGGAGAAAAAATTCCTTTGACGGCGGGCGACTGGCTGCGCATATCCCCTGCGGCAAAAAGACAGTTTTTCGCTTCAAACGATACGGCAATAAAATACGTTTGTATACAGGTAAAGGAGAACTCGCTCGAAGGTTACACGATGACCGATGCAATAGTATAACTTAAACCTATGACTAATAATTTAGACCGCTTAATTGAATTGCTTTACGTAGAACGCGGAGAAAGCGCGCCCGCTGTTCCCGAAAGGGATAAGCGCGCGCTTTTCCGTGCGCTGGTAAACGTGTGTCCGCCCAAACCTGCGGGCGCGGAGTTTTTAAAACTTCAGGACGAGTATCTGCAAGAGGAGCTACGGCATAAAGGTATAACCGACTATAAGAGCCTTACGCCTATGCAGGACGGAATTTATCTGTGGCAGGGCGATATTACAACGCTGAAATGCGACGGAATAGTAAACGCTGCAAACTCCCAAATGATGGGGTGCTTTTGTCCTAACCACGGATGCATAGATAACGCTATTCATACTTTTGCGGGCGTTCAGTTAAGACAAGAGTGCGCCGAAATTATGAAAGCGCAAGGCAGGCAAGAGCCGACGGGTCAAGCCAAAATAACCAGAGCTTACAACTTGCCGTGCAAATACGTTTTGCATACCGTAGGCCCTATAGTTTACGGAGCGCTTAACGCACGGCACGAAAATCAGCTAGCAGACTGTTACCGTTCGTGCCTTACTCTTGCCGATAAAAACGGCTTACAGAGCATAGCATTTTGCTGTATTTCTACAGGTGAATTTCATTTCCCTAACGAGCGGGCGGCGCAAATAGCCGTAAGTACCGTTGCGGAGTATAAGCGCAAAACTCAAAGCAAAATTCAGGTCATTTTTAACGTCTTTAAGGAGTGCGACTATGTTTATTACTCAAGACTGCTTGGCGCAAATTGATAAAGTTAAAAGCGCGTTGGACGAAGCGGAAGCGGTGATAATAGGCGCGGGGGCGGGGCTTTCGACCTCGGCGGGCTTTACTTATTCGGGCGAACGCTTTGATGAAAATTTCCGCGACTTCGGGGAGAAGTACGGCTTTAAAGATATGTACTCGGGCGGTTTTTACCCTTACGCTACGCAAGAGGAGTTTTGGGCGTTTTGGTCGAAGAATATTTTTGTTAACCGCTACGTTGATCCGCCCGAGCCAGTTTATGACGAGTTGTATAAGCTTATTAAAAATAAAAATTACTTCGTAATAACTACCAACGTTGACCACTGTTTTCAGAAGGCGGGGTTTGATAAAAACAGGCTTTTCTACACGCAGGGAGATTACGGACTTTTTCAATGTTCTGTCCCTTGCCACGACAAAACCTACGATAATGAAAAGCTTATCCGCCGAATGGTTGCCGAGCAGAGGGATATGAAAGTTCCGACGCATCTTTTACCGCGTTGCCCGGTATGCGGAAAGCCTATGACTATGAATTTGCGTTGCGACGATAAATTCGTGCAGGACGAGGGGTGGTATGCCGCGCGCGGGCGTTACGAGAATTTTATAAAACAGCATAGAAGTAAGCGCGTAGTTTATCTTGAACTCGGCGTCGGCGGCAACACGCCTATAATTATAAAGTATCCCTTCTGGCAAATGACCCTGCGCAACAAAAATGCCGTTTACGTTTGCATAAATAAGGGAGAGGCGGTCTGCCCGCAGGAGATTAAAAACCGTTCATATCTTGTAAACGACGATATAGGAAAGGTACTAACTTATTTATTAAATTAAAAAAGACGGCTTTACACCGTCTTTTCTTGCTTTTTGATTGTAATTTTCGTATAATGAAATTACGATAAACAGTAATTAAACTTTGTTTAAGTGGAGATAATAATATGGAT
>JAIDRX010000075.1 GCA_029061495.1 Clostridia bacterium | reverse complement strand
AAAAGAAACGCTCTGGTCCAACCAAAATATTTAACCGAGTTCAAGGCCGACAGGCGCGACGGCGAAGTTATATTCACCGCCGTAATACAGACCAAAAAGCAGATAGACGACGAATTTATAACCAAGACTATTGACGAAAACCCTTATATACTTTCCATCAGCAAGATGCAAAGCGACACTTAAAGGACATTTATGAAATTTACCGAGCTTACTATACATACCACAAGCGAGGCAAGCGAGCTTGTCGCCGACGTTTTATGGCGCTACACCAACTACGGCGTGGCGATTTCAGACGTAAAAGACGTAATAGCTTTGCAACGCAACAAGGCAAAGTATTGGGACTATATTGACGAAAGTTTAACGACGGGCGGCGACGTTCTGGTAAAAGCGTTTATTGCGTTAGACGAAACGGAAAAGACATTGCCGCTTATCCGCGCCGACTTAGACGAACTTAAAGAAAACGGTGCGGGACTTTTATCCTTCGGCACGTTTGAAACCACCCGCCGCGAGGTTGAGGGCGACGACTGGCTTGAAATATGGAAAAAGCATTTCCGCCCCTTACATATAGGTAATAGAATAGTTGTCTGCCCCGAGTGGATAGAGTATACTAAACAGCCGCACGAGGAAGTGGTAAAGCTTGACTCTAACATGGCTTTCGGCACGGGCGAGCATGAAACGACTTCGATGTGCTTAAAGCTTTTGCAGGAGTATCTCACGCCCGACTCAGTCTGTATAGACGTAGGTTGCGGTAGCGGAATACTCGGCATTTCTGCAATAAAGCTCGGCGCAAAGTTTGCGTATCTTACCGACATTGACGAAATTGCCGTTAAAAGCGCAACGCATAACAGCAAAATAAACTGCGTGTCCGAAAAGGTAAAGGTCGCAAAATCAGACCTTTTGGATAACGCCGAAATTAAGGGCGATATAATGCTTGCAAATATCACGGCTGAAATTTTATGCCGTCTCGCCCCGTCTATTTCCAAAAACCTTAAGAAAAGCGGCGTGCTTATTTTAAGCGGCATTATTGAAAGCCGCCTTGAAATGGTAAAAGAGGCTTTCGGCGCGCAGGGCTTGAATATTGACAAACAATTACACGAGGGCGAGTGGTTCGCCCTGTCGTTTAAATTATGAGCGGTCGCAAAAGATTTTTTATAGAAAAACTAAATTATCCAAAGCAAAACGAAGTTACTCTCGACGGAGAGGAATTTATTCACGCTAAGACCGTTCAGCGTGTTGAAGAAGGCACGGAAATCGTGCTTTTGGACGGCAGCGGAAACGAGTATACCGCGATAGTTTATAGAATAGAAAAGCGCAGTTTAACCGCGCATATCGTAAGCGCGGCGGCGGGAGAGAGAGAACCGCAAACGGATATATATCTTTTATGTGGCGCGCTTAAAGGCGATAAAACCGAGCTTGTCGTTCAAAAAGCAACCGAACTCGGCGCAAGTAAAATAGGCGTGTTTTCGTCCGAATACTGCGCGGCTTTTATAAATGACAACAAGATAGACAGACTCAACAAGGTCGCAAGAGAGGCGGCAAAACAGTGCATGCGTTCTCGCGCGCCTGAAGTGGTCTATTTCAGCGAATTTGCCGCCGCGCTAAATTCTGCGCAGGGTTATAAAAACAAGTTATTTGCGTGCGAATTTGCGACGGAAACTCAAATTGATATAAATACTATAAACGGCTCAACCGCGATAGTTATAGGCAGCGAGGGCGGCTTTTCACAAAAGGAAGCCGAAGTTGCAAGCAAGTTTGGTTTTGCGCAGGTAACTTTGGGCAAAAGAATTTTGCGTGCGGAAACGGCGGCAATTTCGCTTTTGGCAGTCGCAGCGTTTAACCTCGGAGAGCTGAAATGAGGGCGGTAGTCTTTACCCTCGGCTGTAAGGTCAACGAGGTGGAGTCCGCCTCGATAATGGCGGCGCTCGAAAATTTAGGCTGGGAAACGGCGGATAACCTTTCGTACGCCGACGCGTATATTTTAAACACCTGCGCCGTCACGGGCGAAGCGGCACGCAAGAGCAGGCAGGCGGTTACGCGGTTAAAAAAGT
>JAIDRX010000074.1 GCA_029061495.1 Clostridia bacterium | reverse complement strand
GAGCCCTCGTGCGATTTGGCCGTTTGCGCCGCGCTTGCCTCCTCTTACTTCGGCAAGCCTATCGATAAGTACACGGCAGTATTCGGCGAAGTCGGCTTGACGGGCGAAGTGCGCGCCGTATCCTACTGCGAAAAGCGCGTTGCAGAATGCGTTAAAATGGGCTTTAAAAAGGTGCTTGTACCGGCAAAGAATATGAAGTCCGTTGCAAAGTACGCGGACAAAATTGCAATAGTGCCTATACTTTACGTAAACACTATGATTAAAAATCTTTTTAAAGATTAAAAGAATATAAAGCACCGCCCGCGCATTGCACGGGCGGTGCTTTTTTGTTTGCTTTTTTGGGCTACTAATATATAATGGGTTAAAGGGTAAAAGACTTTATTTTACTTGGCTGCGTACCGGCACTGGCAGTAATGCGTATACTGCTAATTACATTTCGGGGTCAAGCAGTAATCTCTATGCTTACACTTCACGACTTTTAGCGGTGCGGCCTGCGCTTCATTCTTTTACACTGCCAAATAGGTTTACAAAACCTCATATTTTGCGGTAAACTAAAGCAAAGGGTAAAAGACTTATATTTGCTTGGCTGCGTTCCGGCGATCATATTGCCACTTGTGCACATCTTGCCATGTACCTCTCGGGTTATGGTAGTGGTATCAATACCTATAATTCTAAACTCTTAGCGGTGCGGCCTGCGCTTCATTCTTTTACACTGCCAAACAGGTTTACAAACCTCATACTTTTGCGGTATAATCGCACAAAGGGTAAAAGGCTTATATTTACTTGGCTGCGTTCCGGTAGTTTTGGGGGTGCTTTCTTTGCTTGTTATATGGCGGGTTCAGGCATCGGTGATGATAACTACCCAGTGCGCCTCTTTACGGTGCGGCCTGCGCTTTACTCACCCGCCGCAAGGACGACGGCGTGCTCGGACACCGCGACTGCGCGTATAATGCGCAGCGCTCATCTCGGGCGGCAAAACAGTGTACTACACTGTTTTGAGAAATCTGCCCTCGTCTCACTCCGCAAAGTAAATTATTGGCGGTGGTTTCCAGTATTCGGCTTGTCAAAGACAGCCGAACAGTTGATTTGAGTTGAAGGGGTCTTTTGTCCAGTTCTTGCATAATTTTGCAAGACAAATAAAAGCTCAACCATGGTGTAACGCAAGTAATTAAACTTGGTTTACTTCCATTTCCGAAAGGGGTTGGGCGTACTTTAAAAAGTTGCCGCCGCGCGGAAAACCGCGCGGCGGCTTAAATAATTTATTACTGTTCGTTATGCTCGTACGAGCGGGGTACGGAATAAAGGTCGAATTCCTGATCGATATCGAACTCGGAATCGTCGTCAAACGCGGCAAGCTTCGAGATTGAGACCTCGTATGCGGTCATTGTAACAAAGCTTTCGTCGGGTTGCTTCTTCTGGTATTCGCGGCTCTGTATTCTGCCTGAAAGCGCCACTCTGTCGCCAACGGAAAGGTTGCGTACAAACCGCGCATTCCTACCCCACGCAATCGCGGGGATATAGTCCGACTTGTTATAACTGCGGTTTACGGCTATAAGTAAGTCTGCGATTTCTCTGTCGAACGGCGTCGTGCGGTACACGGGTGGTTTGCAGATATAGCCCGAAAGCACTATCGAGTTGGGGTTTTTGCCAGGCTGCGTTTCCAAAAGCTCGCGTATAAACACCGTAAGCATTAGGCGCGATTTGCCGTCTTCAAGCTTGTTGTACGAGCGGAACTGTCCGAGGGCACAGATGGTCGAGCCCACCTTCATATCCTCCGTCATTATCCTTTCGGACACGGTTACGGGGAGAATATCCGCCTGACCCGAAAGCCGCATAACTTTTACGAAAAACTCGTAAAATCCTTCGCCGTACACCTCGTGCGAAAAAGTCGCTTCAGTTACTATTTCGCCGCAGATGTAGACCTTGTTGTTTTTCTCCGTACTGTAATTCATATATGCCTCCAAAAAAAGTTTTTCGTAATTTGTTCGTCGCAACAGTTAACGCTTCGTACCTTGGGACGGAGCGGTTACTGCGCGGGTCTTTGCCTGCCCGTTCCGTCTATCGTGTAATTTTCGCGGTATATAAGCTCCCCTACGGGAACGAATGAGTAGCCCTTGTTTTTCAGCGTTTCCAAAATTATGGGAACGGCTTCGGCGGTGTGCAAACCGTTATTGTGCATTAAAATTATCGAGCCGCTCTGCACGCCGTTAATAACGCGCATGGCGATATCGGTTGCAGATAAGTCTTTCCAGTCCAAGCTGTCGGTATCCCACTGTATTGTGTAGTAGCCGAGCTCTGACGCGGTTTTGATAAGCTCGTTATCGTAGTCGCCGTAAGGCGGACGGAAAAGCTCTACCTTTTTGCCCGTAATGCTATGAATAGCTTCGGACGAGGTGGAAAGCTCAAGCTTTATCTCCTCCGAATTCTGTTTTGACATGTAAGAGTGCGTTGACGAGTGAGTGCCTATTTCGTGTCCCGCCTCGTCTATCTTTTTGACGTATTCGGGATATTTTTCCGCCCAGAACTCAACCATAAACCAGGTCGCGTGAACGTTGCTCACTCTTAAAGCATTTAATATTTCGTCGGTGTAGTCCACGCCCCATGCGCAGTCGAACGAAATTGAAACAACCTTGTCTTCCCTGTCCACACTGTAAATGGGAACAAGCCTCGGCGTGTTGCCGAAGAATACCGCGTACGCGCCGGTAAAATAAACGGATATAGAAAGCGCGACGATTAATACTGCGGCGACGGCGGCAAATAAAAGATTTTTTAAATTAAAGACTTTTACCAATCTTCTCATTAAGCATACCATACGGACGGGCAATTATTTTAGGAGCTTTCGTCGAAAAAGTTCTACTTTGCACGAAAGCTTATCCCGCCCCTCTTGAATATAATATTTTGAGGTAGGACAAATTATGCAAAAAGAAAATAAGCCCGCCAGAAGGCAGACTTATTTAAGATATAAAAACAGCGCCGGGCTTTTCGTCCGGCGCTGTTTAATTATAATGTTTTTAAAATATTTTTAATTCCCTGCTTGAAATCCGTTTCGGGTTTCCAGCCCGTGTCGGCGGTAAGCTCGGATATATCCGCACACAGCCGCATAACCTGCTTGTCCGAGTACGGCACTGCACCGAACTGAATTTCAGCCTGAGGATTTACCACTTCGGCAATATCTTCTATATAGTCTTTAAGAGGCCTCTCCTTGCCGCTGCCGAGAACGTAAACTTTACCGTCCTTTCCTTTATCGCCGAGGAGTGCAAAAGCTTTAGCCGCGTCGCCGCTGTAAAGATAGTCCCAAAGCTGTTCGCCCTTTGTAAACTGCGCAGACTGTCCGCTTTTAAACTTTTGTATTGACGAAGAAACCATTGTGTTTGCGCCGTCGCGCGGACCGTAAACGCTTAAAATTCTTACCCAGATATGCTTTATACCAAGCTGCTCTGCATATACACGCGTAAGCTGTCCGGCGCAAAGCTTTGCTATTCCGTAACCGTTTTCAGGGAACGCCGCAGTTTTTGCCGAAAGCTTGTCATCAGACCTTCCGTACTCTGCCTGCGAACCTGCGCCTATAAACGTTTTACAGCCGAAGCGCTTCGCCGCGGCAACCGCGTCAAGCGCGTACTTTACGTTTAAATTTTGTCTGTGCATATCGTTTCTGTCCGCGCCGAAGGTACCGTCCCAGGCAAAGTGATAAAAAGTATCGTATGTCTTGCCAGTGTCGTTTTCAACCTTTTCAAGCTCGTCAAGCGCACAGTATTTAATTGTAACAAGCGGGTGGTCGGGTATTTGGCTTGCCCTTTTAGAGTCTTTTCTGCAAAAGACAAGTACTTCTTTCTTTTCCTCTATAAGCTTATTAATCAAAGCCGTGCCAATAGCACCCGTCGCCCCCGTAATTATAGCCCGTTGCATAATTATTTAATATATTTAATTTTATCAAACTCTTCGCGGGGAAGGAAAGGCGCCATATCGTCTAATGAAGGTGAAACTATTCTGCCGTCCGGCAAAACCTTTGAAGACGACTTAGGCGCAAAATTCTGTTTAGGGTCAACCACGACCTCGCAAACGCACGCCCCCTCATATCCCAATGCCGACTTTATCTCTTTATTATAATTTTTCGGACTGCTGACTTTAAAGTATTTTAACCCGAACGCGTCAGCCAATTTGTCAAAGTCAGGGAATCCGAGTCCACTGGATTCGTCTATACCTATTAAAGGCGGTTTGAAAAGATTGGTCTGCGTTTGCCTTATCGAGCTATATCCGCTGTTATTGATAATGAAAAGCTTTACGTTAAGCTTATTGTATGCGATTGTAGCAAGCTCCTGAATATTCATCATTACGCTGCCGTCGCCGTCGATACATACTG
>JAIDRX010000073.1 GCA_029061495.1 Clostridia bacterium | reverse complement strand
GGACATAATAGGAATAATTACAAAATTATTTGACTAAAAGCTATAATTTTGGTATAATGAGCGTGTTAAAAATGATTTTAATAATTCGGAGGAATTTTAAATTATGGCAAATGTAAAAGTTGCAATCAACGGATTCGGACGTATCGGACGTCTGGCTTTCAGGCAGATGTTTGACGCCGAAGGTTATGAAATCGTAGCTATTAACGACTTGACAAGCCCCAAAATGCTTGCTCACCTTTTAAAGTACGATTCGGCTCAGGGCAGATACAAGTATGCTGATTCGGTTGTCGCGGGTGAAGACAGCATAACCGTTGACGGCAAAACCATCAAAATTTATGCCGAAAAAGACGCCGCAAACCTTCCTTGGGCTAAACACGACGTAGACGTAGTTTTGGAATGCACGGGCTTTTACTGCTCTAAAGAAAAGGCGTCCGCTCACATTAAAGCAGGCGCAAAGAAGTGCGTTATTTCCGCTCCCGCAGGTAACGACCTGCCCACGGTTGTTTTCAGCGTAAACGAAAAGACTTTGAAGAAGTCCGATACAGTTATCTCCGCCGCAAGCTGCACGACTAACTGCCTTGCACCTATGGCTGATACGCTTAACAAACTTTGCAAGATTAAGAAAGGTTATATGACAACCATTCACGCATATACCGGCGATCAGATGGTTCTTGACGGACCTCACCGCAAAGGCGATTTAAGAAGAGCAAGAGCGGCTGCCGTAAATATCGTTCCCAACTCGACGGGTGCTGCTAAGGCTATCGGACTTGTTATCCCCGAGCTCAACGGCGTACTTGACGGCTGTGCACAGCGCGTTCCCGTTCCCACCGGTTCGCTTACCCAGCTTATCGCAGTATGCGAAGGCGAGGTTGACGCAAACGCAGTTAACGACGCAATGAAAGCTGCTTCGTCCGCTTCCTACGGATACACCGAGGAGGAAATCGTATCTTCCGACGTTATTGGTATGACCTACGGCTCGCTGTTCGATGCAACGCAGACCAAGTGCATGCCTCTTGGCGACGGTACGACCCTCGTTAAGGTTGTAAGCTGGTACGATAACGAAAATTCTTACACTTCCCAGATGGTAAGAACTATCAAGTACTTCGCTGAACTTAAATAATATTATCAGGTTAAAAAAGCGCGGCTAACGCCGCGTTTTTTTTCTGTCTTGCTTTTTTTACGGTAATATGATATAATTACGATATGAATAAAGTATTAAAAATTTTTTCTATAACGCTTCTATGTTGCTGTATAGCAACTCTATTTACGGCTTGCAACGAAAAAGACGAGCACAGCGCAATTACTGCCGATTATGCAAGCCTACACAACATAGATGAGTCAAGCGTATCGTTTAAGTGTTACGGAGAATTCGGCGGAACTCACGTTTTACTTTTCAACGGATGTTACAATCAAGCGCTTTCAAACGAAGTTGTTGACGACGTCGTGTTTTGCCATTCGCAAATAATAACCTTTACCGTATATAACAACGGAAGTTTTTGCAGTTTGCAGGAAGCATTCGACAACGGTTTAATAACTCACGCAAATCTTTTGACGCTGCGTGATAATCATATGGCGGACAATCATTATCTTTATGATTATAACGAACGTATATAATAAAAAGCTCTTGGCTTAATGCCCAGGAGCTTTTTATTATATGGTATTTTTAGCTGAATCGAAATTAATAAACGACGATACTTTTTTTGCCTTTCAGCGTATTTTCAACAAAATTAGCATACCGTGTGTTTTTATATCTGTCCAAAAACGGTTTTGTTAATTCCTGTGGCCAGAGGTGCATAGCGGATAGAATATACTGAACATGACACGAATACAAGCGGTCATAAAGCGACGTTTTTTCGTTCAATAATTTCATTATTTCTGTTATTTCGGAATTTGTCGGAACAACATCATCATATGCTATGGCGGTAATACAACCGCAAAATACTGAAGCGTTTCCGCTCTTCATAAATTCAAGCGTAACAGACATATCGTTAACGCACTTTCTTGTCAACCGTATATAAGAAACTGTGGCAAAAATAGTTATTGTGTCCTCATCTTTATTAATATCGATGATTTCCTTTAAATAGGGAATAGAGGCTTTGCAACCTATTTTTCCACACGCTTTAATCATTTCTGTTTGTGTTTCCCAGGTACGTGTGTCTTTACGCTCTTTAAGGTATGCCGCTAACAATTCCTGCTCTAATTTGTAAATTTTAAATTTCCCAATCTTTTTTGCCGCACTGCGTCGTTTTGCAGACTTGCTTGAAGTTAAATCTTTTTTTATATTCTGAATTTCAACTTCGGTAAGTTCTTTCATAATATCTTACACGTTAAATCTGAATAATACTACGTCGCCGTCTTTAATGACGTATTCTTTTCCTTCCGAACGGACTTTGCCTTTTTCGCGTGCGCCCGTAAGACCGCCTAAATCTAAAAGGGTTTGCCAGTCGCATATTTCCGCGCGGATAAAACCTTTTTCAAAGTCAGAGTGAATTTTCCCCGCCGCTTGCGGAGCTTTCGTTCCTTTAACTATAGTCCAGGCGCGCGTTTCTTTTTCTCCTGCAGTGAGGTAGGAGATAAGACCCAAAAGCGCGTAACTTTTTTTAATCAGTCTGTTAAGTCCGCTCTCTTCAAGACCAAGCTCCTCCAAGAACATTGCGCAGTCTTCGGGAGGCATTTTTGAAAGCTCTTCCTCGGTCTTAGCGCAAATTACCAAAACTTCGCTGCCCTCTTTCGCCGCGTAGTCTTTTACCGCGCAGACGAGGGGAAGGGTATCCTCGGGCTTGCCCATATCGAACTCCGAAATATTTGCCGCGTAAATTACGGGCTTTGCAGTCAAGAGGTAGAGATTATCGATTATAGGTTTTTCCTCGTCAGTGTATTCGAAAAGGCGGGCGGGTTTTTCCTCGCTTAAAAATTTATCAAGCCTTTCCAAAACTGCAAATTCCGCCGCGGCTTCCTTGTTTGCGCCTCCGCGTGCGGCTGATCGAATTCTGTCCTCGCGCTTTTGTACCGCTTCTATATCGGAGAGGATAAGCTCTAACGTTATTGTCTGAATATCTGCAACGGGGTCTATTTTATTGTTTACGTGTGTTATATTTTCGTCCTCGAAACAACGCACAACGTGAACTATCGCGTCGCATTCACGAACGTGCGAGAGGAACTTATTTCCGAGTCCTTCGCCCTTTGACGCACCCTTTACAAGTCCCGCAATATCTACAAACTCAACTATCGCGGGTGTAACTTTTTGGCTGTTATAAAGCGCCGCAAGCTTGTCAAGCCGCTCGTCAGGAACGGCTACAACGCCGACGTTGGGTTCTATCGTGCAGAAGGGATAGTTTGCGGCTTCCGCGCCTGCGTGAGTTATTGCGTTAAACAGAGTAGACTTTCCTACGTTAGGAAGCCCCACGACACCTAATTTCATTTTATCCGTCCTTTAAGTTGTTTACTGAAATTATAATATAAACGGCAAAAATAATCAAAACAAATAGGCGGTAAAGTTGCCAAAATTTTGCTTATATGGTAAAATTATTTAAAATAATCAGGGATAAGCGTATGGATTACAAAAAATATATTGCGGAAAAGTTAAAGGTAGAAGGAGTCAGCGAGGACGAAATTTATTCGTCAATCGCGCTTCCGCCAAATACCGAAATGGGCGACTATGCATTGCCTTGCTTTAAGTTTGCAAAGGTTTTAAGGAAAAGCCCCGTTGCAATTGCAGAGGAGCTTAAAAACGGCTACGCAACCGACGAGGTTATAAGCGAGGTTTCTGCGGTAAACGGTTACCTTAACTTTAAAGTAAACAAGGGCGGTTTTACAGCGGGTGTTCTTGAAAAAATTGCAAAAGAGGGCGCAAAATACGGCTCGTCCGATATGGGCAAGGGCAAGACGATATGTATAGACTACTCGTCCGTAAATATTGCAAAGCCTTTTCATATAGGGCATCTTTCCACCACGGTTATAGGCGGCGCACTGTACAAACTTTATAAATTTTTGGGCTATGATGTCGTGGGTATAAATCACCTCGGCGACTACGGAACGCAGTTCGGAAAGCTTATCTGCGCATACAAGCACTGGGGCAATAAAGAGGAAGTTGAAAAGGGCGGTATTCACGCCGTAAACGACTTATACGTTAAATTTAATACCGAGGCCGACGAGGAAATGGAGCGCGAGGCGCGCGAGTATTTCCGCCTTATAGAAAGCGGCGATAAAGAGGCTAACGAAATTTTCGAGTGGTTTAAATCGCTTACGTTAAAGTACGTCAAAGGTATTTATGATAAGCTCGGCGTAACGTTTGACAGCTACGCGGGCGAGCGTTTTTATACCGACAAAATGCAGCCCGTAATCGACGAACTGCGTGAAATGAATTTGCTTAAAGAGAGCGAGGGGGCGCAGATAGTCGACCTTGAAAAGTACAACCTTGCGCCGTGCTTAATTCTCCGTTCGGACGGGGCTTCCCTGTACGCAACGCGCGACCTTGCCGCGGCAGTATACCGCAAGCAAACCTACGATTTTTGTAAATGCCTGTACGTCGTTGCTTATCAGCAAAATCTGCACTTCAAGCAGGTTTTCAAAGTGTTAGAGCTTATGGGCAAAGAATGGGCAAAGGACTTGGTTCACGTCGCTTACGGAATGGTTTCGCTCGAAGACGGTGCTATGTCGACGCGCAAGGGAAAAGTCGTATGGCTTGAGGACGTCATAAATAAATGTATCGAAAAGGCTTATTCGATTATCGAGGAGAAAAATCCCGACCTTGAAAATAAAAGTCAAATTGCTGAACAGGTCGGCGTTGGTGCCGTTATATTCGGCGCGCTTTATAACAGCAAAATTAAGGATATAGTATTTTCATACGATAAGGTTTTAAGCTTCGAGGGCGAAACGAGCGTATATGTCCAGTATACCTGCGCACGCGCAAATTCCGTGCTTTTAAAGGCGGGTGAAAAGGGGAGTATTCCTCAAAACTATCAGCCCAACGCTCAGGAATACGAAGTTGTAAAAACGCTTGCAACCTTCCCTGATATTTTGAAAGATGCTGCGGAAAAGTATGAGCCGAGCATTGTTACGCGCTTTGCGGTTGACCTTGCGCAGAAGTTCAATAAGTTTTATATCGACTGCAAAATACTTACAGCGGAGGGGGACGCTAAAAAGTTTAGACTTGCATTAACTAACGCAACTTTACAAACGCTTAAAAACGCGCTGTCCATTTTGGGAATCGGTGTTCCCGAAAAGATGTAACTATGTATAAGGCAATAATTTTCGACCTTGACGGTACGCTTTTGAATACCCTCGGCGATATCCGCTACGTTTTAAACGAAAGCCTTGCAAAATTCGGCTTACTGCAACTTTCGGTTACGGAAGCAATGGCTCTGCTCGGTAACGGCGCGAAAAGGCTTGTGTTCGACGCCGTAGGCGAAAACAACCGCGCAATTGCGGGCGATGTGTACGAGTATTATTCAAAACTAATAGCGGCTTGCGCAAACGACAAAACCGAGCTTTACGAGGGCGAGGAAAGCACGCTTTCGGTATTAAAAGTTAAAGGCGTAAAGTTTGCAATAATTACAAATAAACCGCAAAAAGCGGCTGAAAATAACTATCAAAAATATCTTTCGGAATTTGGGTTTGACTGTGTTTTAGGACAGACGGATAAATTCCCTTTAAAGCCCGACCCTGCTTCAACCTTGGCGGTAATTAAAAAATTGGGCGTAGACAAAAGCGAATGTTTATTTGTCGGCGACGGAGAGACGGACGTGCTTACGGCAAAAGCCGCGAATATTAAGTGCGTTTCCGCGCTTTGGGGATACAGGACGCGGCAGCAGCTCGATGTTGCGGGAGCTACAGATTTCGCCCAAAAATTTTCCGATTTAATTAATTATTTCAACGTTTAATTTAATTGATATGTAATTATAGTTATGCTATAATTATTTTATAAAAAATTTTAAAATCAGGAGTAAAAAATTTATGAAAAGATGCGCAGTTTGCGGTGAAATCGTAGAAGACGACGTAGAAGTTTGCCCCGTTTGCAAGGCAAAGAAGTTTGAAGCAATTTCAAACCAAAGCGTTTACGCGTGTGAACACGTTGTCGGCGAAGGACAGGTTGAGGACAAGGAAGTTCTTGAAGGACTTCACGCTCACTTCACGGGCGAGTGCACCGAGGTTGGTATGTACCTTGCAATGGCAAGAGTTGCAGAGCGTGAGGGCTATCCCGAAGTTGCCGAAGCGTACAAGCGTTACGCTTACGAAGAAGCGGAGCATGCTGCAAAATTTGCAGAGCTTCTCGGCGAAGTGGTTACGCCTTCCACGAAGAAAAACCTCGAGCTTAGAGCGGCGGCAGAGGCAGGCGCATGCGAGGGCAAGCTTGCTATTGCTAAGCGCGCTAAACAGCTCGGTTACGATGCGATTCACGATACCGTTCACGAAATGGCAAAGGACGAAGCAAGACACGGCGCAGGCTTTGCAGGCCTTTTGAAGAGATATTTCGGCAAATAATCGTGGAGTACACGTTTACATACGGAAATATAACGCGCAAACTACCTGTCTACGAAGTTGCAGGCGGTTTAAAAATTGCCTATCTGGATACGTTTTGTGATATAGAGCTTGTAAATGCGCTTTCTTCCAAGATGGCGCAAATGATTCAGGACGGTCAAAATTTTAAGGACTCGCAAAGAGTTATATTATTAACTGCGGTAAGTAAGGGCGTCCCTTTTGCATACACTATAGCAAATAATCTTATCAGTTTGAATCCGAATAAACTTATACAGGTTGTCATTGCAAGAAAGGAAAATAAAAAATTTTTCGGCTCTTCGGTGTCTGTTGAAAAAACTTCGATTACGGGCGACGGTAAAAGCGATATTCTTTATCTTGCCGAAGCTGACGTGAACAAACTGAGGGGTACTGACGTAATTTTGTTGGACGATATGTACTCTACCGGCGCTTCGATAGATGCTTTGGAGAAGCTTGCCCGAAAGTGCGGTGCTGTAGTTATTGACAAAGTAGTCGCCGTATGGGAAACTGCCGATACTTCAATTCAACCACCTGTAAAATATGTTGCAATTTTACCGTTGATTAAATAGAGTTTGTCTCTGTTTTAAGAGATATTTTCACTGATTAATTAAATAAATTTGAAGGCACGACCGAACTTTTCAGCCGTGCCTTTTCATATAATGAAATATACGGTAAGGGGGAAAACCTTTACTTAAAACTTAAGAATAAGGAAAGATATACAAATGTGTAATAATTGTAATAGCGGCTGCGGCTGCCTTTTCCGTTTATTATTCGGCTGCAACTCCTGCAATAACAACGGCAGGAGCGGTTGCGGTTGTAACTCGTGCAACTCCTGCAGCGGCTTGTTCAGCATAACAAGAAACGTTTCGAACTCCTGCAATTCCTGTACGGGTTGCGGATGTTTTGACGCATATTATGCGGCGCAGTACGGTTTATGCAACAACCATTGCGGTTGCAATAACTGAGGTTAAAACGCCTCGGGTATCCGATTTATCGGATACCCTTATTTTTTCGTAAATTGCAAAAACTGTATATATGCGCGCAATATTAGATTACTTTAAATATTTTACCGATAAGCGTTTTTCAACTATTTCGGGAACTTTAGTGTACTTTTTACTGATGAGCATAACGCCTTTTATATTATGGCTAACTCTGTTTTTCGGGAATATCGATTTTGAACGCTTTCTCTCGCACGAGCTTTTTGTAAGCGTAAGTCCTTTTCTGCGGCACATAAAATCGTCTGCGGAAAATGCTGCAAGCGGCGCGGGGCTGATTTTACTTTTGACGACGCTTTATTCGTCCACAAACTTTTTTTACCATTTAAGGCGTAGCGGTGAAATTATTTACGGCTCTAAACAGGTAAAGGGAGGGATAAGGCTGAGAATTGCCTCGCTCTTTTTAATATTTGCCGCGTTTTCGCTTCTTGCAGTGCTTGCGGCAACGTCCGTTTTGGGCATGCGCTTGCTTGAAAAAGTTTTGCCTTCTGTCTTTGCTGAGTCGATAGTATACGTCTTTGTAACGGCTACGGCTTTTACCGTAGCGCTCGTTCTCAATTTGTTTACCTGTCCGTACAAATTAAAGGCGGAGGAGGCGCTCCCCGGCAGTCTGCTCACGACGGCGCTGTGGCTCGTGTCGTTAATCGGCTTCACCGTCTATATGCAGTTCGCTAATCCCGAAAGGCTTTACGGCAGGATAGCCTCGCTAATAATATTCCTTTTATGGTGTTATATTTTAATGAACTGCTTCGTAATAGGCGTAATTTATAACGGAAAATTCAAAATAAGAAACGAATACAAGAAATTTCTATAAAAAAGCCCCGCGCTAAATATAGCGCGGGGTAAATTTATTTTTTTAGTACTTAATCATACAAGCGCAAGCCAAAGCTCCGGGTCCGATATGGCACGAAACGCTGAGCGAAAGGGGGTCGATGCTTACGACTTCGAGGTCGGGGAAAGCTTCATTTAACTCGGCTTTAAACTTCAAAGCTTCGTCGTAGTTTTGGGTATGGGCAATAGCAATTACCATTTTGCCCTCGGCTCTCTCTTTTGAAAATCTCTTTTCAAAATCTTTCTTTAACGCGTTAATCATAGTCGTTTTCGCGTCAACAAGCTTTCTAACCTTTGCATATTGGTCAAGCTTAAAGCCCTGAATCTGTAACACTGGCTTAATTTTAAGCAGGGTACCGATAGCGGCAACGGCGGGGGTAAGTCTGCCGCCTTTTTTAAGGTATTTAAGCGTATCTACCATTATGTAAATGCTTGCAACCATTTTGGTTTGCATCAGCCATTCGGCAATTTCTTCTCCGCTTTTACCTTCCGAGGCAAGCTTCAAAGCATCCATAACGCTCTGGCGCTGTGTTATCGAAACTCTTTGGTTTTGAACCACGAAAACCTTGCCCTTAAATCTTTCTTCGCCCTCGGCAAAGCCCTGAAGGGTGTGGCCGGTTTCCGAAAGTCCGCTTGACAAAGGAATATGAATAACGTAGTCGTGCGTCTTTAAAGCCTCGTCCCAAGCCTCGCATACGTCAATGGGGTTGGGCTGAGAGGTTGAAACAGAAACGTCGCTTTTAAGTTTTTCATAAAACTGTTCCTGTGTAAGTGTTAAATCTTCCAAAAATAATTCGCCGTCTATCAAAACGGGAGTAGGCACGACGGTAATGCCAAGCTCTTTAGCTTCGCTTTGGGTAATTCCGCTGTTGCTGTCTGTAACTATTGCAGTTTTCATATTTTTCTCCTTTGAATTTACTTAATTATATAATATGTATGTTCACAAAGTCAACAAAATGCGCGAATTTGTCTAAAAAATTACAATTCCGCAATACATTCTATCTCTACAAGCGAGCCTTTGGGAATATCTTTCACCGCAATGCAACTTCTTGCAGGGTTTGAAGTGAAGTACTCCGCATACACCTTGTTAAATGCTGCAAAATTGTTTATATCCGATAAAAAGCAAACGGTTTTAACAACTTTATCAATAGAAGAACCCGCGGCTTTCAAAAGTGCGGCAATGTTTTCACAGACCTGCTTTGTCTGTCCCTCGATAGTGTCGGCTTCGATTAAGCCGGTGGAGGGGTTGACGGGAATCTGCCCCGATGTATACACAAACCCTCCCGCAATTTTCGCCTGTGAATAAGGTCCTATAGCTGCGGGGGCTTTGTCCGTGCTGACAGTTTTCATAAAATACTCCTTAAATGAGCTTAAAGCCGCGCGCTTTAAGTTCGTTTTTAATTTTATTGATATGCTCGAAGTTTTTCGTCTCTATCTGAATACGTAGATAACAGCCGTTTATATCCGAGCCTTCGTTCGACCTCTCGTGCAAAACGCCGGTAACGTTTCCGCCGCAGCTTGCTATAACTGACGAAACTTCCACAAGTTGACCCGGCTTATCGATTAGCTCGATGGTGAGGGTACAGCACCTGCCGGACATTAAAAGTCCCCTGTTAATTACGCGCGACAGAATAGTTACGTCGATATTTCCGCCCGAAACGAGGCAAACGACCTTTTTACCCTTAATATCGGGTATTTTATCGAACATCACCGCTGCGAGAGCAACCGCGCCTGCGCCCTCGGCTATCATTTTCTGTTTTTCTATCAATGCAAGTATAGCCGCCGAAACCTGATCGTCCGACACGGTTACAATTCCGTCAACGTATTTGTTGCACAAATCAAACGTATTCGCGCCCGGCTCTTTTACCGCAATACCGTCCGCAATTGTAGAGACGGAGGGGAGAGTCTCGATTTTTCCGTCGCGGACTGAGTTCGCCATGCTCGGCGCGCCTGCCGACTGAACGCCGTAAACCTTGATAGAGGGGTTAAGCGATTTAACAGCAAACGCCACGCCTGAAACAAGTCCGCCGCCGCCCACCGGAACGACTATTGCGCCTACGTTTTCAAGCTGATTTAAAATTTCAAGCCCCACGGTAGCCTGTCCCGCGATAACGTCCTCGTCGTCGAAGGGGTGAATAAAGGTGTAACCGTACTTTTCCTTCAGCCTTTCAGCCTCGTTGTGCGCGTCGTCGTACACTCCGGGTACGAGAATAACTTCCGCGCCGTAGCTTTTTGTTGCTTCAACCTTAGAGAGAGGTGCGCCGTCGGGCATACAGATTTTGGCTTTGATGCCGAACTTTTTCGAGGCAAGCGCAACGCCCTGGGCGTGGTTTCCTGCCGAGCAGGCTATAACGCCCTTTTTCTTTTCGTCCTCGTTAAGCTGCGAAATTTTAAAATAAGCGCCCCTGACCTTAAACGAGCCTGTAAGCTGCAAATTTTCCGTCTTTAAATACACTTCACAGCCGCATTCTTTCGAGAGAACGGGAGAGTGGATAACGTCAGTCTGCCTTATCGCGTCTTTTAATACGTATTGGGCGTGATAAACCTTGTCTAAAGTAAGCATAAATCTTTCCTGTAAGTCTAATTATAAAAAATTATAGCCTTTGAACCCTTTAAAGTCAAGTAAATACGCCTTTCCGCTATTACCATATATATAATAGGCAAAAAACCGCCCTCTGGTTGACCGGAGAGCGGTAAAATCAGCGCAAAAGCAATTAAGATACGCGGTTGACCCACAATATATTGTGTATCTATAAATTTCCAACCACAATTTTAAAAAATTTGTCTAAAAAGTATTGTTTTTTTGAAAAACCTATGTTATACTGCTTATACCACATTTTGAACAATTTCATAATGCACCGTTTTGTCGTGTTTTTTTGTTGTTAAGATGCAATGTTGCTCGTAATAGGCAATAGTGTATCTCTTTAACAATTTAAAAAGGCATAGTATCTTAATAGCATTACGGCAATAGGTGTACTTAGCGTTAATTGTGTTTGTTCAAGGTGTGGTAACCTAAAGAGATATCCTTTGCAGGTGTGTCTCTTAGGGGCACACCTTTTTAAATGCAGTGTTACCTCTAAGCGGCAAAAAATACAAAGCGTGTTCTCTTTGGGAGAATACGCTTTTTTAGTATTCGCAAAATTTTGTAAAATAAGCAGTTACAATAAAAGAGGTATATTGTAAATGAAAAAGTTTAATGCATTAAACAAAAAAACAATCATCACGGGAGTACTTGCGTTTTTATGTGCTTTGCTTGTAGCCGTGTCTTTTGGGTTACTTGGTGGAAGTAAAACAAAAATGGCAGACGCGCAGACATCTTCCCAGATAAGTCAGGACCTTCAGCTCGGCGAGCTTACTTTGTCTGACTACACAACGCGTAGCGATGGCAAGGTATTCAACGGCGTTGTTCTCGATAAGCTTTACAACGCGCTTTTGGCAGGTACGGGCAATAGCGGACAAAAGACCATAGCCGACTTCAACGGCGTGCTTACAAGTACGATAAATTACGGCTCTGTAGCCCTGCCTATGTACAGGGACGCTTACGACCTGTATCAGGCGAACAATAATAAAAACATTGTCCTTAAATTCGGCGGATACGAGTGGACTGTAACCTTCCTTACACGTACGGGCGAGGGCAGTACTTCCGACCACGTTATAGCTACCCTCTGGCTTACCGACTTATTAAAGACCAGCTCTGGCAACCCCGTATACACCTCAAATGGTTGGGCAAATTCAGCTAACGGCGGTAACCAAACCACCCTGTACCCGGGCGATCTGTACTCAACCTCGCAGGCGCGTGTTGAAGCGCTCAACGCGGGCGGCGTTGTTGCAACCAGCGGAAACAGTGCTAATACGGTACAGCAAAACCCCAACCACCAGTTGGCTAAGTTCACCATGCCCTCGGCAACTGGCTCTCTTACAGATTATATAGTAAAGCCCAACGACGTTAAATATCAGCACTACGAAAACTGGGTACAGCAGTGGACAATCAGCAATGGTTCGGGGGGATATCCCTTACACAACGAGGCGTTGAACGAGTGGAACGGCAACACCAATACCGCAACCGCGGCAAACGGCGCGGCTTGGTGTAGTAACTATGACTACACAGGCAAAACGGTTGCTAACGGCTACACTACCGACACCGCGTACGACGCGTGGGGCAACGACTACGTTTGGCTTCCTTCCGTGTCCGAGACGGGCTCTGTAATTAGCACTAGTGGCAGCATAGGTGCAATCGGCTTCTGGAAGACTACTTATAACGTAAATCAAAATACGAGACAGCCTGCGCACACGTCTAACGGTTACACTAACGGTAGCAACGACGGTACCAACATCAGTACTAACATAGCGGTCGCTGGCAACACCAACTACGCTTGGCTGCGTACCGGCTTTTCTAGTATTGCGCACTATAGATATTACCTTGCAGGGAATGGAAGCTACGGCGTTGCTTATCCTGCTAGTCAGTTAGCGGTGCGGCCTGCGCTTCATCTTGACTTGACTGCAGCGGCAACTGTGGCAGCGCTGGAGACGCCCAGGGACGTAACTCAGTACGAGGACAGTGGAACACTGAAAGATATAGTATATGACTATAATAAAACCTGGCAGTTGACCGACTTCGGCAAGGGCGCGTCATGGTACGACTTTGCATCGTACCTCTCCAACACACAATTCAAATATAAAACCCCTGGTGACACGGCGGCGTTCACAACGGCTGCGCCCGGCGCGGCGGTCAGCACTCTGCACAACGCTGGACGGTATCATGTAGAGTTTACGCTTCCTTCAACCTCGCTGTATAAGTTTGAAAACGGAGCGGCAACGGCAACGTGTATAATTACCATAAAGCAGAAGGAGATAGAGTACGAGCCGAAGCTGTACAAGGGTAACACGCCCGTAAACACTATAACCTACGGCGATACGGGCGGCGCAGTTAAGCTCAACCTGCCCACGATCAACGACTCGGGAGATCTTGCCCCCGCTATTAAAATTTATTATAAGGGTACGGGCTACCCCGATACGACGAACGAAACGTTTGACTCGGACGGATACAACTCTGATAAGAGTATGCACCAGACCCACGGCTCGACTACGTTCCCCACCGGCGCTGGTACTTCTTACAACGCGACGATAGTCGACCTGAACGAAAAGACGAGCAACTATAAATTAAAGTTAAGTTCGGGCGCAAGCAATCCGTTTGCTTTCAACATAGGCAAAAAGGAAGTAACCCTGCCTACGGTTTCTACAGCAAATAAGACCTATAACGGTCAGGCTCAGAACTTCGATATAGCCAACTACGACCCTGACGTTCTCGATATCACTTCGATTGAGGCGAACGGCAATACGCTGTCTTTGAACGGAACCAACTACGACGACGGAAACGGCAAGTACACGGTAACGCCTTCGCTTACAGCAACGCCGTACAAATTCACCGCAACAGAGGCGGCGGAGTATAAGGTAACCTGGGTAATTAAGCAGGCGGCGCAGACAGACTATACCTGGGCTTCTACGGTAATCAACTCTGACAAAACGACTATCTTTACGGTAGACCAGGCATCGCTCGACTTGACCTTAAATTACCCTGCGGGCACAACTTTCCCCATCGGTACTACCGGTAACATAACAGTAAACGCCGGTGGTTTGACGGGCATTTTAAATAGCGACCCCGTAACCGTAAATATCGGATATTACCTTAAACCCCCGACGGGCAACCCTCCCGCAACGACCTGGGTACAGACTGACGTTGATGAAAGTTCTATATCTCTCGATATGACCAACTTTACGTCAACGGGTACTTACGTGATTTGGGTACAAACCTCTGACGACAGTAATGGCAGCGACATAAACCGTAACTATAAGTTTACGGGTCGTGATACCAACACAAATCCCGTAACCGAAAACGTATTTGTACAGCAGGTACAGGTCGGCACTGGTGCAGTAGACGTCAGCGGTTTAAAGTGGGGATGGTCTACGACTCAGGGCGGCACCCCTACGGAAATTTTAACCAATAGTGATTTGGTTTACACCAAGACTAACGGCGCAGTGCAGACGTATTACGTTTCGCTTATACAGAACAGCATTCCTTCGTACCTTGAGGTTGATATTTCGTACGGTAGTAACGGATTTACCGGCGGATATGCTGGTAACGTTGAAAGATCAGCCACTACTACCGGATATTCTGCGCAGGTTAGACTTAAGATAAATAATTCAGACTATACATTTGATAGCGCTGATACCTCGTATAATTACATTTCAGATACTGTGGCAACCGTAAATTATACATGGTACATAAATGCTAAAGAGCTTGATTTTAGTGATGCGGTTTGGGAGTTCTCTTCCAATGCAATTGATGAAAACGACGACAATGCACAGTGGACTAGGTTTTCTGAAACGGATACCCCTGAGTTTACGGGTTCGGGTTATACGTATATCAGATTGAATAAAACATATTTGCAGAACCTTGGACTTGATGCGGGTGATTACTCTGTAAGCTATGGTTCTACAAATAAGCAGATCCTGGCAAATACTTCTACAACGACTAACGTTACTATCGCGTTAAATACTACTAACTATAAACTGCAAAATACTACGCCTCCCCACATAACTTATAACTGGGAAATCGGCAATAAAAAGATTCATATAACGGGTTGGGGTAACTCCGTAACGCTTACGCATGACGGAAAGGCATATTCTATACCCAGAGTACAGATATCGAATACGGACCAAGACTATACTCAGTTTTTAGAGTACGTTTACAGCTATCAGGTACCTCCTGCAACTCCTCAGACGGACGTGTCGGAAACTACGATGGTATCGGAAGTATTCCCCGTAGCCGATATAAGCAACCAGATTAGCGGAACTATAACGGTAAGGCTTACGACGGCAGGAGCTCAGCAGTATGCACTTGACGGCATGACGAGCTGGACTTTCACCTGCGGCGCAAGTAAGACGATGGTAACGGTAGGTATAGACGGAACGCACACGGAGTATGACGACGGCGGCGATTTCGCTTTAACCGGTACTTATCACCCTGGCAACGTTGAGACCCTGCCCGAAGTTGACTTTGTCGCGCAGAACGGCGTTAAACTTGAAGTTACCATAACCGACAAAGATGGTCAGGTTAAGGTATTTACTGCAAATAATGCCGGCGATCCCGACGTAGTAGCGTTTTTATCCAATGCAGGTGTCTATACTGTAGATTTTAAGATTACGGATGCACAGCTTGACAATGCATATGCGCTTTCGGACTCGCAGATTATCTACACCGTAGCGCGTAAGGGAATAGTTGCGCCCCAGGTAATAAAGGCGTTGACCTTCACGGGTGGCGACGTAATCTTTACGGACCACCTCGATAACCAGTACACCGCTAATACTTCTATAATCGAAGTAACAGGCGACAATAACTGCAGAAACGTATTAAGCAACGGCAGCTACAACGTATCGTTAAAGCTTTTAGACAATAACTATTGCTGGATACTTCCCGAAAGGAGCATAGGCGGAGGCAAGGGCAAAATAAGAGTAAGCCTTGCGGCTGACGAGGTTGCAACCGAGCTCGAGTTATCACCCGACTTAGACCGCGCGATTTACTCGTGGAACGTAGCTCCTCTTAAAATCGATTCAAGCAAGATGTGGAATAACGGTCAGCTTAAGCTTACTCCCGAACTTGCAAACCTTGTAAACAACGGCTTTGTAGGACTCAGCTACAACTACTACGATAGCGATAATATGCTTGTCGGTAACTCTGCGGAAGGCTTCAAGCCCGAAGGCGGTAAGTCGTATCGTGTCGAGGCAGTTCTCGGCGGCGACGACGCAGATATGGGTAACGTAGTATTCGTATCGTCGAACGGCGATATCGTCGGCAACACGAGCGACAAAGTAGCGTATACCCCTAAAAAGACGGGTATGGCTAAGTTTAAAGACACATTAACTACCAAGTATGCTGGACTTCCCCTCTGGGCTTGGATAGTAATAGGCGTATGCGCGTTGATATTGCTTATCGTTTTGATTTGCATAATCGTAGCGGCATGCAAGAGAAGAAAGAAGAAGAAGGAAGAGGAAGAAGCAAAGAAGGAGAAAGAA
>JAIDRX010000072.1 GCA_029061495.1 Clostridia bacterium | reverse complement strand
GCCATATATTACCTCCTTTACTTCGCTCCCTTTTTCTTCGCAACCGTACGGCGGGGACCCTTGCGGGTTCTCGCGTTGGTTTTGGTGGACTGTCCGCGGACGGGCAAGCCCTTTCTGTGACGGATGCCGCGATAGCATCCTATTTCCATAAGTCTTTTAATGTTAAGCGAAACTTCGCTTCTGAGTTCGCCCTCAACTCTCAGGTTGTGGTCGATATATTCTCTCAGTTTGGATACGGTCTGTTCGTCCAGATCCTTAACTCTCGTGTCGGGGTCAACGCCCGTTTCCGCAAGAATTTTCTGGGAAGTCTTCAAACCGATACCGTAGATGTAGGTGAGTCCTATCTCAATCCTCTTTTCTCTGGGTAAATCTACACCGGCAATACGTGCCATACGATTTATTTCCTCCGTTAAATTTTGGTGTTTTTTTGTTTGTATGTAAAGCGTGAAAAGTCTGCCGTCCTTAAAAGTTGGAATGGGGGACGCAAACTAAACCGCGATTGCTTTCAAAATTACAGCACAAACCCTCACAAAAATTTGTTGAAAACAAATTTTTGTGAACGGTTAACCTTGACGCTGTTTATGGCTCTTATTCTTCGAGCAAATTATCATTACTTTGCCGTTTCTTTTAATAACTTTGCACTTGTCGCACATAGGCTTTACTGAAGGTCTTACTTTCATTGTGTTATCCTCTTAATTAGTTATTATTTTTAATGTCTGAGATTAGTTAGTTTTTGCTTCTCCAGGTGATACGGCCCTTGGTCAGATCATACGGACTCATTTCAAGCTTAACGTTGTCGCCTTCGATAATCCTGATATAGTTCATACGAAGCTTGCCCGAAATGTAAGCCGTGATAACGTGGCCGTTGGACAGTTGAACTTTAAAGTTTGCGTTGGGCAGACACTCTATTACCTTGCCCTCGGCTTCGATATTGTCATTTTTGGACATCTTTACTCTCCGTTTCTTGTTCCTGCGCGGGGTTGTTGTAGGCTTTCAACGCCGAGTAAACCTCGGTATCGTAAACCATACTGCCGTTTTCGAATTTAACGGCTATGCTTTCAGCCTTTTCGGGCAGAAGCCGCAGGTGTTTGAGATTCTTTTTTTTGGGTGCGGCAAGTTTTTTGAAATTGCCGTCCACTACGTCAACGCTTCCGTCGGCGTTTATTTGTCTTATCAGATAATATCTGTCTTTATCCCTGCCCTGTACGCTTTGGCAAATGCCGCCGATGACGGGTGTCTTCATTTTCATAAAGTCAATATCTCCACGCCGGTCTTTGTTATAAGCACGGTGTTCTCGTAATGGGCTGCGGGCTTGCCGTCCGCAGTGGTTACCGTCCAGCCGTCGTTTCTGTCAATGTTCACCTTGTAAGTGCCCATATTAATCATAGGTTCTATGCAGATAGTCATTCCCGCTTTGAGGCGCATACCCGTGCCCTTTCTGCCGTAGTTGGGAACTGAAGGGTCCTCGTGCATTTCGCGCCCGATTCCGTGACCTACCAGCGCGCGGACCACTCCGTAGCCGTTTGCTTCGGCATGAGTCTGAACCGCGTAACCGATATCGTACAGCGGGGTGCCTTCCTGCAAGCCTTCGATTGCTTTGAAGAAGCACTCTTCGGTGACTTTGACGAGCTTACGCTTTTCTTCGGATACGTCGCCTATCAGGAAGGTCCTGCAGGCGTCGCCGTGAAAACCGTTCTTCTGCGCGGTGATGTCCACGCTTACGATGTCGCCGTCCATAATCACTCTGTCCGAGGGAATACCGTGAACGACCACTTCGTTTACCGATACGCACGCGCTTGCGGGGTAGCCTTCGTAGCCTAAGCACGAGGGATATGCGCCGCAGGAAGT
>JAIDRX010000071.1 GCA_029061495.1 Clostridia bacterium | reverse complement strand
CGAGCGTCCGATCGGCAATCTTGCTCAGAGTCCTGCGGTGCTGACTCCTCCTATCCGTCTCGGCAGTTAGCGGTGCGGCCTGCGCTTCACTTTTTGCCTTCGCCAAACGGTTTGCAAAACTTAATACTTTGCGGTAAAATATTTTTAAGGGCATAAGCTTTAATTTGCTTGGCTGCGTTCCGGCGATAACGAGGACCGTGCATACTTTCCTTTTTATGCGTCGGGGACGGGGGAGGGTTATCGTACGTTCCCCTCTAAACTTTTAGCGGTGCGGCCTGCGCTTCTCTCACTCCGCAAAAAAACATTGGCGGTGGTTTCCCGATTTCTATGCGATAATTTCCATAGAACAGTTGATTTGAGTTGAAGGGGCTTTTGTCCTGTCCTTCCGTACGGGAGGCGAATTATAAAGCCCGACCTTGCCGTAACGTAAGTAATTGAGCTGATTTGCGGCATTAGCTGGTTTCAGCGGCGGGTCTATAAAAACAAAAAACGCGCGGCGAAATATTCGCCGCGCGTAATCTTTTAAAAATCAGTTTAAGTTATTATTATTGTCTACCGAAAACGCATAAACGTCTCTGTCCTCGGGGAAGATAGGTCCGCTTATTACGGGCAGGTTAAGGGGTGCGATAAACGCGCTTGCCGTAAGGTTGGTAACCGCCGCACGCAGGTAGGGGTAAACGATTTTCGTCCCCTCTATTACGAAGTTGCGCTCTTCGGTGTCGTTTTTAACGTCCTCTACCTCGAACACGCCGACGAGTGTCGCGTGAATGTCGAAGGGTTTGGGTTCAGCCTCGGTTGACTCTATCTTAACCGACAAAGCGATAAAGTTGAGTTTGTCGTTGCCGTTGACCTTTCTTACCTGGCGTGAGAACTGGGGCTTGATGTCAAGCTTGTCCTCGGGATTGAGCTTTACGCGGTTGAGTCTGAAAGAAAGTTCTTCCGCGGTTATTCCTTTAAAATCGATTTTCATAAATTTTATCTCCTGAGATTATATCTACATTATAATAATAACCCTTTGAAAAGTCAATTAAACCTTTGCTTTTATTAATTTTTTATTGATTAAATTTAAGCTTTATTATATAATTATGATTTGTAGATAACTTTTACATTAACGGAGACGGCAATGTCTAAAAAAACTATTTTTTTTGACGGTTATTGCGGATACCTTTTCGCCGCGGTTGCGGAAGATAATAAGATTACCGAATTCAATTTCGAAAAATCGGGCAACGGCTCTCTCGTCGGCAATATTTACAAGGGCAGAGTTGAAAGAGTGCTTGCGGGTATGCAGGCGGCCTTCGTCAACTGCGGGTTAGAGAAAAACTGCTACATTTCCGCGGACGATATTTTTCCCGACGCGGCTAAATACTTTTCGTCAAGCACCGCGCCCGAATTCCCCGAGCTTAAAGAGGGCGACGAAATTTTAGTTCAGGTCGTAAAGCCCCCGGTAGGCACAAAGGGCGCGAGGGTTACTACGAAGCTTTCGTTCGTTGGTAAGTCGCTTATATATCTGCCCGACACTCCCTTCGTCGGAGTTTCGCGCAAAATTTTAGACGGCGAGCTGAGAAAGAATTTAATCTACTCCGCCGAAAAGCTTATCGGCCCTAACGAGGGACTTATCGTGCGCACGGCGGCGCCGTATCTAAAGCGCAACCAGATTATGGTTGAACTGAGCTATCTTAAAAACCTTTACGACAGGGTTTATACGGCGGCGGCAGTCGCACCTGTGGGAAAATTGTTGTATACCGACCTCGCCCTCCCCATGCGCATTATGCGCGATACCTTAAGCTACGATATCGAAAAAATTATCGTCGGCAACAAAAAGCTTGAAGAGGTTATAACAAGCCTCGTCGACCTGTACCCTTCCGAAAGCCGCAGGCCCGTCGTCCTGCACGATACGGGCAGGGATATGCTCGAGGAATACGGACTTGCTGGGCAGATAGCGGAAATCGCTTCCCCCCGCGTTAAGCTTGAAAACGGCGCAAACCTTGTCATTGAAAAGTGCGAGGCGATGACCGTTATCGACGTAAACACAGGTAAGTTTACGGGCGATTACAACTTAGAGCAGACTGTATACCAAACCAACATAATGGCGGCGCGCGAAATTGCGCGGCAGGTAAAGCTGAGAAATATCGGCGGTATAATTATCGTTGACTTTATAGATATGCTCGACCCCGCACACAGAAAATCGCTTGTGGAGGAGCTTGAACGTTCGCTTAAAAGCGACTCGGCAAAGTGCGCCGTATCGCCAATGTCAAAGCTGGGGCTTGTGGAGTTTTCGCGCAAGCGCACGGGCACCTCTCCCCTCACGCTTATGACCAAGCCCTGCTTAAATTGCAGGGGCGGCGGATACGTTAAATCGAACGAGCTTATCGCGTGGGAAATGCGCGCAAAGCTTTTGAACCTCTGCATTAACGGAGCGCAGGGCGTGAGGATAGATTTGAATGCGGAGCTTCTGGAAAAGTTTTTGGCACGGCGCGAGTTTATAGACGACTTAAAAGAACACTGTAAGAATACCGAAATTTACTTCGTTCCGCACAAGTCTTACGGCGGCGATAAAGTAAATTACCGCACGGATATAGCAAACCTTCCGCCGAATGCCGTAAAGATATAAATTAACCCCCGCGCCTGTCGGCGCGGGGGTATTGCTTTTAAAAGGACGTCCAACCCCTTTCGGAAATGGAAGTAAACCAAGCTTATTTACTTGCGTTACACCATGGCTGGACTTTTATTCGCCTCCCGAATATGTACGGCGAGGACAGGACAAAAGACCCTTCAACTCATATCAATCTGTTCGGTTGTCAATCACTAACCGAATACTGGAAACCACCGCCAATTGCTTTTGCGGTTGAGTGAAGCGCAGGCCGCACCG
>JAIDRX010000070.1 GCA_029061495.1 Clostridia bacterium | reverse complement strand
AATTGCAATCGTCGGCAGACCGAACGTCGGTAAAAGCACGTTTTTTAACAAGGTCGCCGGCAGAAAAATTTCCATAACAGAGGACAGACCGGGCGTCACGCGCGACAGGCTTTATGCCGACTCCGAGTGGCGAGGCAAGGCGTTCTCTATGGTAGACACGGGGGGCATCGAACTGCGCTCCGAGGATACTATGTGGAAAGAAATTAAAAAGCAGGCGGAAGTTGCTATCGATACCGCGCAGGTCATTCTTTTTTTTGTTGACGGAAGGGAGGGGCTTACAACGTCCGACTACGATGTTGCGGAAATGCTCCGCCGCTCTAAAAAGCCCGTAATTTTAGTCGTAAATAAAATAGACGAGTATTCGGAAGAAAAAGTTTTCGAGTTTTATTCTTTGGGGCTTGGCGAGCCGTTCCCTGTTTCCGCCGAACACGGTACAGGCATAGGCGATGTTTTAGACGAGGCTGTAAGCTGGTTTGAAAAGGTAGAGGTTGTAGAGGACGACAGTATTAAAATTGCGGTCGTCGGCAAACCCAACGCAGGCAAAAGCAGTTTAGTTAACAAGCTTTTGGGATTCGAGCGTTCAATAGTAACAAACATTGCGGGAACAACGCGCGACGCCATAGATACAAAATTCACCTACGACGGAAAAAGCTATACCATAATAGACACCGCGGGTATAAGAAAAAAGAGCAAGGTAGAGGACGACGTAGAGTATTATTCGGTCATGCGCGCGTTCGACGCCGTGCGCCGCGCGGACGTTTGCCTTTTGGTAGTTGACAGCGCGGACGGACTTACTGAGCAGGACACTAAAATTATAGGCTACGTTCACGAGCAGGGCAAACCTTCGGTTGTCGTTATGAATAAGTGGGACTTAATTGAAAAGGACACCAACACCATAAACAAGTTCGAGGCAAAGCTTAAAGAGGACTTAAAGTTTATGGACTACTTCAAGTCCGTCTATATTTCGGCAAAGACGGGTCAACGTACGGAGAAAATTCTGTCCCTCGTTGACGAGGTTTACGCGCACACAAATTACAGGGTAGCAACCGGTACTATAAACGACATTATCCTGGACGCGGTCCGCGCCAACGAGCCGCCCTCATACAACGGCAGAAGGCTGAAGGTGTATTATTCGTCGCAAGTTTCCGTCGCGCCGCCGGTTTTCGTACTGTTTGTAAACAGCTCCGATTTAATGCACTTTTCTTACGAAAGGTTTCTTGAAAACACCATCCGCAAATCTTTCGACTTTTCGGGTACTCCCATAAAAATCGTAACGAGGGAGAAAAAGAGCGACTGACATGAAAGAGTTTTTTATAGCGGACGGCTGGTATTGGTTTTTAATAGCGGCGGCGGTTTGTTATCTTGTGGGCTGTTTTAACTTTGCGGTAATTATATCCCTTTTCAAAAAGAAGGATATCCGCAGCGAGGGCAGCGGCAACCCCGGCACAATGAATATGACCCGAACCTTCGGGCTTAAAGTGGGCGCATTAAATTTTCTGTGCGACGTTTTAAAGGGCGGCGTTCCCGCCGTGGTTGCATACTTCATTTTTAAGGATTACGTGTTTGCTGGTACACAAATTGCCGTTTCGGACTTTGCCCGATATTATTTCGGGTTGTTCGTAATAATAGGGCATATATTCCCCGTAACTATGAAGTTTAAAGGCGGTAAGGGCATAGCTTCTACAATGGGCTTGTTTGCCTTTGCGCTCCCATGTGAAACGGCTTGGTTTTTCCCGGTTGCGCTCGCATTGTTGATATGCGTGTTTTTGTATATAATTATAACCGAGTGGGGCAGTATGGGTTCGCTCCTCGGCGTGTCGTCGTTAGCCATATGGCAAGCTGCAATGTTTGTCGTAATGTACTCTGACTGCCTTACCAATCCGTGGGTTATAGCAATGCTTATGATTTTGCTTTCGTTAAACCTTTTAACCTGGTTTGCGCACCGCAAAAATATATACAAACTGCTTGCAGGGGAGGAACACCGTACTTCCGTAAGAAAGCGTAAAAAAGCAAAATAAAAAAGCCGACTTTAAGTCGGCTTTAATTTTTTACTTCGGCTTGTCGTCGGTTCCGTCGCTTTCCTTAGAGTTTATGGTGTACTCTATTTTCGAGTTTGCTTTTGTCAGTGCGTCGATAAACTCGTTATACCATTCTTCTTTTACGACCACTACGATATATGTGTTGCTGTCGAAGTAAACGGTGAGTTTGTTTGTGGTGCGGTCAAGGATAATATTCTGTATCTTGCTTATGTCGTACTTGCTTTTAATAAGTCCGAAGCTCGTTTTAAAGGTTTGTCCTTCTATCGAGTAATAGGATGAAACCAGAAGGCTAATCAAAAGCACTAACAGCACTGCAGGAATCAAAAACATTAAAACGTACTGAATTATCGGGTATACGGGGTTTGCCGCAGACTTTATATCGCTTACTATAACCGTGTAAATATTAACACCCAGACCGACAACGCAAAGCGCAATGCCCGCGTAAATTAAAGCGTGGGTAAGCTTTGAAAATTTGTATTTGAAAACTTTCATATTTCAATTATACTTTTAAACCTCGCAAAAAGCAACAAAAATTTTTCGGTTTGTCAATTTCGGCATATAAATATTTGAAAAAATTTGCGTTATAAGTTATTATAGATAAAAAGGCAAAGGATAATGTTTATGATAAAGCTTATAAAGGGCGGAGTGTACTACACGCAGGGTAAACTTATAAAAGAGAACGAGGCTTTCATGGTAGAGGCTAAAAAGCAGGCGGCGATAGAGGGAACCCTTGCGTACGGGGTGTTGAACGCCCACAATAAAGGCGATAAAGAAAATTTAAAAATCTCGTTCGACGCTTTAGTGTCGCACGATATAACCTACGTCGGAATTATCCAGACGGCAAAAGCTTCGGGGCTTAAAGAGTTCCCTTTGCCGTACACTTTGACAAACTGCCACAATTCTTTATGCGCGGTCGGCGGAACTATTAACGGCGACGATCATATTTTCGGACTTACCGCGGCAAAGAAGTACGGCGGAAATTTCGTTCCTCCGCACCTTGCCGTAATTCACCAGTACATGCGCGAAACGGGTGCAAAGTGCGGCGCAATGATTTTGGGCTCGGATAGCCACACGCGCTACGGCGCGCTCGGTACAATGGCGGTTGGCGAGGGTGGACCTGAGCTTGTTAAACAGCTCTTAAAACAGACGTACGATATTAAGCGCCCCGAGGTTATCGCCGTATATTTAAAAGGCAAACTTCAAAAGGGTGTAGGCCCTCACGACGTTGCTATCGCGCTCGTCGGCGCGACCTTTAAAAACGGCTTCGTTAAAAACAAAGTGCTCGAGTTTATCGGTCCCGCAATTAAAAATCTTTCTATGGACTTCCGTTGCGGAATAGACGTTATGACTACCGAAACTGCGTGTCTTTCAAGCATTTGGGAAACGGACGAGGTTACGGAAGAGTTTTTCAAAATCCACGGAAGGGATGGAGACTATAAGCCTATGCACCCTGTCGAAACTGCTTACTACGACGGCGCGGTCGTTATCGATTTGTCGAAGATAGAGCCCATGATAGCCCTGCCTTTCCATCCGTCAAACGCGTACACCATTAAAGATTTTATCGAAAATGCAAACGATTTACTCGGCGAAGTTGAAAGCGTCGGCAACAAGCTTTTGGGCAAAGAAAGCTTTAATCTGCGTAGCAGAGTAAAGGCCGGAAAAGTTTACGTAAGCCAAGGCATTATTGCGGGCTGTGCAGGCGGCAATTACGAAAATGTTGCCGAAGCCGCTGAAATTCTGCGCGGTAAAAGCTGCGGCTATGGCGAATTCAATTTAAGCGTATATCCTCAAAGTCAACCCGTATTCAAATGCCTTGCCGACAACGGATATATTTCCTCGCTTATGAGCTCTGGCGCGGTAATTAAAACTGCATTCTGCGGTCCCTGTTTCGGTGCAGGCGATACCCCCGCGAACAACGGACTTTCTATCCGCCACACTACGCGCAATTTCGAAAACAGAGAGGGCTCGAAGCCTTCCGATGGGCAGCTTGCGGCGGTTGCTTTAATGGACGCGCGTTCTATCGCGGCTACGGCGGCAAACGGCGGTGTTCTCACCCCCGCAACCGAGGCGGAATATAATAAAAAAATTAAAAAGTATTACTTCAATAAAACAATTTACGATAACCGCGTTTACCGCGGCGCAGGCAAACCCGACCGGACGGCGGAAGTCGTTTACGGCCCCAATATCGCGGACTGGCCTGAACAAATCGCGCTTACGACCAATATTTTAATGAAATCCGTTTCCGTCATAAACGACCCCGTAACCACCACGGACGAACTTATTCCATCGGGAGAAACTTCGTCGTACCGTTCTAACCCTTTAAGGCTTGCTGAATTTGCCCTCTCGCGCAAAGACCCTGGGTACGTTTCGAGGGCAAAGCAGGTAAAAGCTGACGAAGCGGCTCGGCGTGAAAGCGGTTCGCTTCCCGAAAGCGTCTTAAAAGAGGTAGGTATAGAAATTGCGCCCGACACTTTATACGGCAGCTGCGTTGTAGCTCAAAAACCGGGCGACGGCTCGGCAAGGGAGCAGGCGGCTTCTTGTCAAAGAGTTTTGGGAGGAGTTGCAAATATAGCTATTGAATACGCAACAAAGCGTTACCGCTCTAACCTCATAAACTGGGGTATGCTTCCGCTTATTTGCAGAAAGTTCGACTTTGCCGTCGGCGACTATATTTATATCGAAAATATCAAACAGCTCATAGAGGAGGGCGCCGAGGTTGTGCCCGCAAAACATATATCGGGCGGAAGCGTTAAAAATATTTCTCTTGAAATCGGCGCGCTCACTTCCGAAGAAAAGAAAATTATTCTCGACGGCTGTCTTATCAACTACAATAAAAACAAATAAAAAATAAAGCGCTTTTCAGCGCTTTATTTTTTGGTCGCGTTCGGGTCTGGGCATAGGTCTTGGTTGGGGACGCCGATCGCCGGGACGGTGTTTGTGCGGCATTCTTTCTTCGCAGTGAGGAGGCTTAAGCTCGTCTTTATCTTCTCCGTTTTCCGTGTCTTCGCCGTCAGTATCTTCGGTAACAATCGCGTGTGGCTCCAAATCGTCCGTGCCGGCGCCGCTTCCGGGATGATCTCTATCACAACCCGCAAGCCCGATAGTGCCAACCGCAAGCAGTGCGGCGATTAAAAATATAGCTTTTTTCATACAAACAGTATGTATAACCGAATGAAAGATATTCAAACGCTTGTAATTTTTTTCCAGCCGTGTTAAAATAAACTTACCTGAATCCAAAGGAAAACCTGAGGGCAAAGGGCTTAATTTCAGCATACTTAGATATGCTATTTTTGCCGTTCCCTCATTTTAGGAGGGATTTTTTATGTCCGAAAAAAGGCTTGCCGTTATCAGTATAATCGTAGAGGACAGAGAGAAAAGCGCATGCATTAACGCGCTGTTGTCGGAGTTTGGCGAATTTATCGTCGGCAGAATGGGTATTCCGTATAAAGAAAAAAGCGTTTCCGTAATGTGCGTAATTATCGACGCCCCCGCAGAAGTTATAAATACTCTTACCGGCAAACTCGGTATGCTCAGCGGAGTTACGGCAAAGACGCTTATGTCAAAGGTATAAAATATTTTTTGAGGTAAAAGGCAATAACCTGATACCGAAAAGGAGTTTAGCTTATGAAAAAATTTTTAACAGCACTTTTATGCGCAATAGTTTTGGCGGCCTCGGCTGTCGGGATTTCCGCGTGTAACGAGGGTAAAAGTGGAGCTATAACCGTATACGTTCCAGACGGTGCGCCCGCGCTTGCAATAGCACAGCTTATGTGCTATAACGCGGACTTCGGCAAAGACGTAGAGTATCACGTCGTATCTTCTGAGGAGATAACCTCGCACGTAACTTACGGCGATATGGCTAAGAACGCCGACTTGTGCGTTCTCCCCGTCAACGCCGCAAGCAAGCTTTTGGGTAACGGTGAAAAGTACAAAATGCTCGGCACGGTTACGCACGGCAACCTTTATTTAGTTTCAGCGACATACAAAGCGAAGATTGAAGTTGCAACCGAACTCAGCGGCAAAAAAGTAGGTGTAGTCAATATGGCGGCTTTCCCCGGCGCGGTAACAAAGTTGCTTATCAATAAATACTCGGTAGAGGGCGTAACTTTAGAAGGTGTTGCGGCAACGCAGGTTACGGGCGTGGATTCTCAGTACGACTATTTTGTAATTCCCGAGCCTGCCGCAACGACAAGGATAAACAACGCAAACCTCAACTTAAAGCTTGCGGGAAGCATGCAGCAACTTTACGGCGAGGGCGGTTATCCTCAGGCGGTACTTGTTGCAAAAAACAGTTTAATTGAAAGCGAGCCCGAGTTTATCGCGCAGTTTATGGGCGCAATGGAGAGTGCGGCAAACTGGCTTACGCAGGACAGCGTCAGTGCGCAGATGATTTTCAACGCGGTTAAAAGCGGTTACGCCGACCCCGAAAACACCACTCCCGCATTTTCGGCGGCAAACCTCACAAAACCTGTTATAGACCACTGCGCAATTAGATTTGAAAAAAGCATGTCTTGTAAACAAGCCGTAAAAAGTTTCATTGACGAGTTGAAAGCGGCGGGAGACGGTGCGGCAACGGCAGTTTCAGATAATTTCTTTTATATAAATTAATGGTTAAAAAGTTTTTTACACAGCAAAAAATTAATATAATCTGCTCGGTTGCCGCAATTATCTTTATGTGGCTCGTCTGGCTTATTGCCTATTACAGCGTAGGCAATAAGCTTATTGTGCCGCCTTTTACTGAGGCGGTAAAAAGCTTTTGGCATTACCTCGGCGACGGAACGTTCTGGCTAGCGGTCGGTAATTCGTTCGGGCGCTCTTTGCTCGCTTTTGCAATTTCCTTCGTGCTTGCGGCGGCGTGTGCCGCGCTTGCAATTTTCAGCAGTGCATTCAAAGCCGCGTTAAAGCCTATAATGGTCGTAATACGCACTCTGCCTACAATGGCGGTAGTGCTTATAATTTTAAAGGTAACTCTAGGCGACAAAACCATGTCGCCGGTAATAGTTACCGTGCTCGTGCTTCTGCCTATGATTTATGCGCAGATTATCGCCGAGGCGGAAGGAATTGACGGCGGAATCAAACAAATGGCTTGTGTTTACGGCATAAGCAAAAAGGAAAGGCTTTTCAAAATTTATTTGCCTTTAATATCGCCGAGTATTTTATCGCAGACAGGCGCAAACCTTTCTTTGGGGCTTAAGGTTTTAATATCTGCAGAAGTTTTAGTCAACACAGCGCGCGGACTCGGCGGAATGATGCAAACTTCGAGCGCGGCGGCGGAAGTTGCAAATCTTGCAGCACTGACTTTAACCGCCGTTATTTTGGGGCTTGTAGTTGAATTGGCTTTTTCACAGCTTTCACGCATAAACCGCAGGTGGCGCGTAAAGGAGGGGACCGATGCTTGAAATTAAAAACTTCACTAAAAAGTATTCCTTGGTTTCCGTCTATGAAAATTTTAACCTCGATATCGAGGAGGGCGAAATTACCTGTATACTCGGTGAAAGCGGCAGCGGCAAAACAACGCTTTTAAACGCGGTGGCAAACCTTACGGACTACGATGTCAGCATACCAAAATTAAAATGCGCTTACGTTTTGCAGTCGCCGTGGCGCGTCCCTAACCTTACAG
>JAIDRX010000007.1 GCA_029061495.1 Clostridia bacterium | reverse complement strand
TTTAAATAATTTTCGGCGTTCACTCCCGCATATACGACGAGCGAACCTGCCTCCGAATACGGCGAAAGATACGAGTAAACCGTATAAGCAAGACCGAGCTCCTCCCTCACCTTTTGGAAAAGTCTTGACGACATACTACCGCCAAGGACGGAATTCATTATCTGAGTCGCGTCGAAAAGTTTATCGTACCTTTTAACCGACGGAAAAGCAAGACCGATATGAATCTGCTCGATTTCCTTTTTACGCAAAAGCGATTTAGCCGTAAGCTCTACGGGTACGGGCGAATTTTCCGTCTTTGCAACAGGAACGCAAGCAAAGTATTTTTCAACGAGCTGTTCGGCAAGCGAAACGTCGATATTGCCCGCCATTGAAATTACGATATTGTCGGGCGTGTAGCGCTTAGACATATATTTCTGTACGTCAGACTTTGTAAAGCCGCTTACGTTTTTGCGGCTGCCGAGGATATTTCTACCGTACCCTTTCTCGCCGTAAAAAGCCTGCGACAATAAATCGAGACATAAGTCGTCGGGTGTATCGTCGTTCATATTGATTTCCTCGATAATAACGCCCTTTTCGCGCGACATTTCGTCCTCGGGGAATGTGCTGTTTAAAAACAGGTCGGAAAGAATTTCAAACGCTTCCTCGGCGTGCCCCGTTGTCGACTTAGCATAATAGCAGGTAATGTCCTTAGAAGTGAACGCGTTCATCTGCGCGCCTATTCTGTCCATCTCGTCCGAGATAGCGAAAGCCGTGCGCTTTTCCGTTCCCTTGAACATCATGTGCTCTATAAAGTGGGAAATTCCGTCCTCGCTGTCGCTTTCAACGCTTGCGCCCGTGTGGACGAGTATGCCCATAGAAACGGACATAAGTCCGTTCATCTGTTTTACGATAAGCCTTATTCCGTTATTTAATTTTTTGCAGTGTACCATTATTCTCCTAAATTATGAGAAACCGTAACGGCCGTAAGACCGCCGTCTCTTATGTAAGTCAGTATTTGCGGAAGCGCCTGCACCGTACAGTCTGTGGGGTGCATTAGCACGAACTCGCCCGATTTAAGATTTTTGGTTGCGCGCGAATATATCAAATTCACGTCCTTGTCGCGCCAGTCTATTGTGTCCCTGCTCCACATTATAACCCTTAAATCCATCGAAGCGCAAGCGTTTAGCGTGGCTTCGCAAAAAGCTCCCGAAGGCGGCGCAAAAAGATTTATATGCGTGTTGCAGATCATATTGAGTATTTTGACGCTTGGGCGTATTTCCTCTAAATTCTGCTCGTATGTCATACGCGAATGGTCTTTATGGAAATAGCCGTGGCTTGCAAGCTCGTGTCCGCGGTTGAATATTTCCCTCACGCAGTCCACGTTGTCGTCCGCCCAGCTCCCGCCTATGAAAAAGGTTGACTTTGCGCCGTATTCGTCGAGGATATCCAAAATTTCAAGCACGTTATCGGTATGCTCGTAAACATTGAACATTAAAGATACGCCCTCTCCGTTTTCCGCGCTGTAGTACAAATTTTCGTTATCGTTTGACACGGCAACCGCACTTCCGCCAATAAAGCCTATTAACGACACGACGAGGACTACGGCTATCAATAATGAGTTTGTGATTATAGGAATTAGTTTTCTTTTCAATAGTTTACCCCTAAACAAAAATACTATTTATATAATATTACGTTTAAGGGTAATTCTTGCCTATCTCAGCTTTATTATAGTAACTCCGCTTTCTCCCTCGCCGTATTTACCGGGGCGGTAGCTTTCAACGTTTTTGTGCCGCGCAAGGTGTGCGGAAATTGCCTTTTTAAGCTTACCGGTACCTACGCCGTGAATAACCTTTATTTCCTCTAAATTGTCCGTAACGGCTTTGTCGATAAAGTTATCTACCTCGTACAAAGCTTCCTCTACGGTAAGACCCAAAATGTTAATTTCCAAAACAGGCTGGCTTAATGGAATGTTTTTAATTATTTTAACTTTTTCTTGTTTTACTTCAGTGTCGCCTATAATTTGCAAATCCTGGGGTTTGCAGTGCATCTTCATGGTTCCGCACAGAACTTCCGCCTCGCCTTTTTTTTGTGAAAAGCTTAAAACCTGTCCGCGGCTTTGAAGGGGCTTGACAAAAACTAAAACTCCCTCTTTTAAATTTTCCTTGGTTGCCTGAACAAAGCTGTTGACCTGCTTTTTCTGCGCTTCCTCTTCGAACGCGGAATTTTCAAGCTTGTTTTTAAGCGTGCGCGCCTTTATTAAGTCGGCTTCGGATATCTCCTCTTTTGCAAAAATGTCCTCTATCTCCGCGAGGATTTCCTCCGCACGTTCTGTACGCTCGGCAATTATTCTGCGGCTTTCTGCACGCGCCGAGCGTGAAATTTTTTCCTTTTCTTTATTGACTTCCTCTATCTGTGCGTTTAGCTCTTTAAGCTTTTTATTCCATTCGCTTTCGAGAATTTGCGCGTTTCTCAATACTTCGTCCGCCTTTACTCTGCTTTCTTCCGCGCGGCGCACTACGTTTTCAAAACTGCGCGCACCTTCCGAAAGGTAGCTTGTAGCGTCGTTTAAAATTCTTTCGTCAAGACCTAAACGGCGGGATATTGCAAGCGCGTTGCTTGCGCCGGGCAAACCTATCTTTATGCTGTATAGCGGCTTTAAAGTGTTAGCGTCGAACTCCATACTCGCGTTTTCGATTCCGTCAAGAGTGTAAGCAAACTCTTTTAAAGCGGTAAAGTGCGTGGTTACTATTCCCCTGCAACCTCTTGATAAGAGGTGTTTTACCACCGCTTTTGCAAGCGCCTGCCCTTCGTCTGGGTTGGTGCCGCCGCCAAGTTCGTCGATTAGAACAAGGCTTTTTCCGTCCGCGTTGTCGCAGATATTTTTAACGTTAATAACGTGCGATGAAAAAGTCGAAAGGCTGTCCTCTATACTCTGGCTGTCGCCGACGTCGCAGAAAACGTTGTCGAAAACGGAAACGCTGCTTCCTTCCGCGGCTGGGATAAAAAGACCGCACTCCGCCATAAGGCAGAAAAGTCCGCACGTTTTTAGCGTTACCGTTTTACCGCCTGTGTTTGCTCCGCTTAAAAGCAAAAAGTTATAATTTTTGCCAAGCTCTAAGGAAACGGGCACAATTTTTTTGCTGTCAATTAAAGGGTGTCTGCCCTTTATGATATTTATATATCCTCTCGCGTTTACTTCGGGCTTTGTACATTTACTTTTATAACAGTACTCGGCTCTGGCAAAGTCCGCGTCGATTTCGTTTAAAATTTCTATATCGTCGTAAAGGGAATTTGCAATATTTCCAAGCAGAACGGAAAGCGCGCGCAAAATTGCTTCCACTTCCTCGCGCTCGTCAATAGTAAGCGAAATAAGCTCGTTATTGAGTTCGAGAACGTGTTCGGGCTCTATAAAGTAGGTTGCACCCGTCTGCGAGCGGTCGTGGACGAAGCCGCGCACCTTGTGTTTGTACTCCGCTTTAACAGGAATAACGTATCTGTCGTTTCTGATAGTTACTATTCCGTCCTGTAAATACTGCTTATCGTTAGTTAAATACTCCGAAAGTTTTAAGCGGATACGCTCGTTAAGGCTTTTTATGCGGCTGCGTATTGAGTACAGCTTATCACTCGCAAAGTCGCTAACGGCTTCGGTTGAAATTATTTTGTCTGTGATGTCGTTTTCAAGCGTTCTGTCAAAGTACAACCTTTGCACCCTGTCGTGCAAAATTTTTATTTCACCGTCGGTAACGTTGTCTATTCCGTCGTAAGCAATTCTTGCCGAACGCAAAAGCGCGTTTGCCTGTAAAAGCTCTGCACAAGACAAAGCCGAACCCTTTTTCGCGCGGTTTAAAATATCGGTTAGGTCGGGGAAATACTCTATTTTGCCCAAGCCGTACTTGTATAAAAGCTTATCACATTCCTCCGTGCAGGCAAGGCGGAAGCGCACCTCCTCCAAGTCATGCGAAGGGGCGCACTCCGTAACGCAGCGTTTGCCGCCGTCAAGTACGGCATATTCGCTTACGAACGATAAAATTTTATCAAGTTCAAGCCGTTCAAAATTTTTATTGTCCATATCAGTAAATTCCGTTTACGGAATGTCCGCGGGTAAAGTTTTTAAATATCTTTTCAAGCGCGGCGGTATCGTCCGCATTATCTAAAATTTTATTAGGGTTATCGGCAAGCGAACAGTCAATCAGTCTGCCTGCCGCGCCGCCTGCCGTTACAAGGTCGGCACAGTTGTAAACCTCGAACCTGCAGCACTCTGAAACTCTGTATCTGCGCAAAGGGAATTTGCGCCCGTCCGAGTCGGTCAGTGTATAGCCTGTCCGCTTGTCGCAGCTTGCGCACTTCTTTTCAAACGGACAGTAAATTAAGTCCATAACCTTGATATTGCCTGCGGTAAGATAAAACGCGTTTTCTGCTGAAAGCAAGTCGGCTTCCTTCACCGTCAACTCTTTTGAAAGGCAGACGTAACGCGCCGAACAGCTTTCAAGAGAAATTTTATTTGTGATATTAAATCCCGTACCGGCAAAAAGCGGTTTATTCAACTTTTCTGCAAGTTTTATCCCGAAGTACGAGTCGCAGTATATTCCGTCAAAAAGTTTTGCCTTTCCCGAAATTTTTTCGACCTCCGCGCCTGTAAGATACGGCGGCACGAATAAAAACTTTTCCCCGTTAAAACTGTTTATAAGTGGCGCAATATCCGTGTTATAGTCGTTTAATTTGAGAATACCTATATCCACTTTAACGCCTTGCAGGTTTGTGCAGATAACGGCAGTTTTTCCGTTTTGCACGGTTTTATGTTCGTGGTATGAAAAGTTTATTTCAACCTGCGGATTTTGAGTACGCGAAATTTTATCGAAGTAATCCGCGTACACTTTACGGCGGAAAGCGTTCAAAGCAGAAGCCGCCATAAACACACCGTCGGTTTTAATATCGCAATCTACGCTAAATGGGTAACCGTCAACCTTTTGGAAACAGCGTGCAATTTCGGCTACGGATCTTTCTATTATAAAAATCTGAAGCTGCCGACGAAT
>JAIDRX010000069.1 GCA_029061495.1 Clostridia bacterium | reverse complement strand
TACTTTCAAATTTTCCCGCTTCGAGTTCTTCGTTTATAAACTGTTCTATGAAGTTTGTAGCCTCGGGTAATTTCATAAATACCTCTACTCGCAAATTGTGTGCGCTAAGCAAAAAACGTAGTTTTTGCTTGCGCGGTAAATTATTTTAAAATTAACTTAATCCTGTAATGTTGCCGTCCGCATCAATATCGATATGTTCTGCCGCGGGGGTTTTGCCGAGGCCGGGCATAAGCATAATATCGCCCGCAACAGCAACTATAAAGTTTGCGCCGCCCTTGTAAATTATATCGCGCACTTTGATTTTAAAGCCCGTAGGTCGTGCTAACTTTTTAGCGTCGTCGGATAATGAATACTGGGTTTTTGCGATTATTACGGGCAAACCGGTAATTCCCTTCTTCTCGATATTTTTAATTTTTTCAAGCGCTTCTTTCGTGAAGGTTGCGCCGTCGCCGCCGTATACGTTTTTGACGATATCCTCAACTTTTTTAACTATACCGTCGTTTAAATTGTAAGCATAATGAAGCTCGCTTTGCTTGTAGCACTCACTGATTACCTTAGCGGCAAGCTCGCGGCCGCCATCGCCGCCCTTTAAAAAGACGTCTGTAAATACTACGTTTGCGCCCGCCGCCTCGCACGCGTTTAACACTTCGCTTATTTCCGCAGTAGTGTCGGTTGCGAATCTGTTCATAGCAACAACTACGGGTTTATTGTAGACGTATTTAACATTTTCAACATGCTTTAAAAGATTGGGGAGGCCCGCTTTTAACGCCTCTAAATTCTCTTCCGTTAATTTGTCCTTTTCAGCGCCGCCGTGAAGCTTTAGCGCCTTTACCGTTGCGACTACCACTACGCAGTCGGGCTGAATGTTTGCAACCCTGCACTTGGTGTCCAAAAACTTTTCCGCGCCCAAGTCCGCGCCGAAGCCCGCTTCGGTTACGGTATAGTCGGCAAGGGTCATTGCCGTGTAAGTTGCACGTACCGAGTTACAGCCGTGCGCGATATTTGCAAAGGGGCCGCCGTGAACTATCGCGGGAGTACCCTCCAGCGTCTGCACAAGGTTGGGCTTTATTGCGTCCTTTAAAAGCGTTGCCATTGCGCCCTCGGCTTTAAGCTCGCGCGCGCGGATGTAGTCACCGTTTTCGTTTATTCCCACGACTATGTTGCCTATTCTCTTTTTAAGGTCTTTTAAATCCGTCGCAAGGCAGAGTATCGCCATAATTTCGGAAGCCGCGGTAATTTCGAAATTCTCTCCGCGGTTGTAGCTTTGGCACCCCTTCATCTTTCCTGCTTCCGTGCTTATAGTAACGTACCTTAAAGCGCGGTCGTTCATATCCATACAGCGGCGGAAGTAAACTTCTTTAATCTTTAACTCGTTGCCGCGGAAGATGTGGTTATCAACCATAGCGCACAGCAAATTGTTTGCAGCGGTTATGGCGTGCAAATCTCCCGTGAAGTGCAAATTTATATCCGACATGGGAACTATCTGCGCGTATCCGCCGCCTGCCGCGCCGCCCTTAATTCCGAACACGGGACCGAGCGAAGGTTCACGCAGGGCAAGGCAAACTTTTTTGCCGAGCTTTGCCATACCGTCCGCAAGTCCTATCGATACGGTGGTCTTTCCCTCACCGCTCGAAGTGGGGTTTATTGCCGTAACGAGTATAAGCTTCGATTTAGGATTAAGCTCTTTTAAATCTATTTTAGCCTTGTAATTTCCGTACAGCTCGAGCCTGTCCTCTGTCAAACCGAGTTTTTGGGCGATTTTGCGAATGTCCTGCAATTCACAGCTTTCTGCGATTTCGATATCGGATAGCATAGCACACCTCTTATTTGAGAGTATAATATTTACCTTATTATAACACAATGCGCTTGTAAATGTATATCTTTTATAACTACTTTTTTAAAATTTTTGACTTGCCGTGCCGTAAGCCGTCATTTGCTTGACTTAAATTAAGTAATTTTATAAAATAAAACCGTTAAATATTTTCAGCCCGCATTAATCCAAATGCGGCGCAAAGGAGTAATACTATGGCGGCAAAAAAGAGAGCCGTAACGATGGAAAAGCTTGTAGCGCTTTGCAAAAACAGGGGCTTTATATTCCCCGGAAGCGAAATTTACGGCGGACTTGCAAACACCTGGGACTTCGGCCCCCTCGGTGTGGAATTTAAAAACAACGTAAAAAAAGCGTGGTGGAAAAAATTCGTACAGGAAACGCCCTACAACACAGGACTTGACTGCGCGATACTTATGAACACGCGAACCTGGAAGGCTTCGGGCCACCTCGGCGGATTTTCTGACCCTCTTATGGATTGCAGAAGCTGTAAGGCAAGACACCGCGCGGATAACCTCGTTGAGGACTATTGCAAAAAACACAACCTCGATATAAAAGTCGAGGCTATGGATAACGACGCGCTGGAAGCGTTCGTTCAGGAGAAAAAAATCGTCTGCCCCGTCTGCGGCAAAAGCGACTTTACGCCGATTAGAAAGTTTAACCTTATGTTTAAAACCTTTCAGGGCGTTACCGAGGACACGGTGAACACCGTTTACCTCCGTCCCGAAACCGCGCAGGGAATTTTCGTAAACTTTAAAAACGTTCAGCGTGCATCAAGACTGCGCGTACCCTTCGGTATAGGTCAGGTAGGTAAATCGTTCAGAAACGAAATAACCCCCGGCAACTTTATTTTCCGCGTGCGCGAGTTCGAGCAGATGGAGCTTGAGTTTTTCTGCAAGCCCGGAACGGATTTAGAGTGGTTTGCATACTGGAAAGACTACTGCAAAAACTTCCTCTTATCGCTTGGTCTTAAAGAGGAAAATCTGAAACTGAGAGACCACTCAAAAGAGGAGCTTTGCTTCTACTCAAAGGCAACGACGGACTTCGAGTACAACTTCGCTTTCGGCTGGGGCGAGCTTTGGGGAATTGCCGACAGAACGGATTACGATTTAAAGCAGCACCAAGCTGAAAGCGGTGAAAATATGGAGTACACCGACCCCGTAACGAACGAAAAGTATATACCCTACGTTATAGAGCCGTCGCTCGGCGCGGAGCGAATGGTGCTTGCCTTCCTTACCGACGCTTACGACGAGGAAGTTTTGGACGCCGAGAAAAACGACGTCAGGACGGTTTTGCGCCTGCATCCCTTCCTTGCACCCTATAAGGCGGCGATACTTCCTTTGCAGAAAAACCTTTCGGAAAAGGCGGACGAAATTTACAGAGAGCTCGCAAAGAAGTTCTCCGTAACGTACGACGTAACGGGATCCATCGGAAAGCGTTACCGCCGCCAGGACGAGATAGGAACGCCTTTCTGCATAACGATAGACTTCGACACACTCGAGGATAACAGCGTAACCGTGCGCGACAGAGACAGCATGCAGCAGGTGCGCTTAAAGATTGACGAGCTTGAAGCGTATATCGAAAAATCGCTTGAATTTTAAAGCCTTACGCTTTGCGGTGTATCTTAAATGCTTCGTAATTAAACCGACTTATCACAAATCAAACTTAAATGCGGCGGCGCACAGATGTGCGCCGCCGCATATGCTTTATTTAATTTTTACTTTCTTGCAAACATAGCGGCAAGGCATCCGCCGCCTACGACAAGAACGATAATTAAAACTATACCTACTATGATATACACGCAGAAAAAGCTTCTTGCATAGCTGCGCCTGTTTATATTATCGCCGCTGCACGCAAAGACTATTATACATATAAGCCCGACGAGCGGTATTGAAAACAAAAGCTGATAGCCGAAGTACGCCCACGCGCCCAAGGGGCGGTATTTTGCGGGTAAACGGTTAATTTCTTCCTTTTCGATATTGGTCATATTCTTCTCCTTGGTATTTATTTTATTATTAGTCGTTACTTGAATTTTTATTTATGTATTTATCCAAAAGCGACATACCTACTTTTTTGCCTACGCCCATAAGACGCTCTTTTAAGGTCTTTTTCTGCTTTACTTCTTCCTCTATGCTTCCCTCGAAGTTCAGATCCCTGCAAGGGTTAAAGGTAACGTAGCCGCACTCCGTCGCGTACTCGAAAATGTTTTTGAGTATTCCTTCGACGAGTAGCTTTTCCTCCTCACCCGCTCCTTCGACCACGTTTAAAATTGCCGCGGGTTTTATTTGCGAAACGTACTTCTTGCCGAGCTCGGGAATCAAATAATTATCGAGGCACACACCTATATCGTCGTAGTATTTTTTAGAAACTCGCTTTACCGTCTTGTTTTCGCCGCCGTCGGTTACTGCAAGCTCGTACCACTCGAGAGCAACTACGGAAAAGCGGTATTTGATTTTTACGGGGGATAAAAGCCAGCGTGCAAGCTTTCCTATTCCGCCGGCAAGAAGGGGTATAACCTGAAAGACAAGACAGATAATTGAAATTATTATCAGCACTATATCGAACGCTATATGCTTTGCCGCGTATCCGTCCGCGGTTGCAAATACCAAAGCTACGATAGTAAGCGCAAGCGACAACAGCCTTACAATAAGTCGGAATACCGACATAGCCTTATTGAGCCTGCGGATATTTTTCGCCTTTGCTCCCGTTCCGCACAGCGTTAAAATAAACAGTACGGCAAACATTGCCGCATATACGCCCAGTAAGCAGAACAGCGCGATTTCACCGCCCAAATTAAGCTTTTGTGTAAGCCCCGTTAAAAATATGTACCCTACGTACAAAAGCGTATATACAAAGCTTATCGTAAGCGATAAAATATTAAGTCTGCGCGCGATTATAGCGCGGTTAGAGTAAATGTTTTTTATAAGACAGCGCAAATCGAAAACGTCCTTAGCAAGCGTAAACGTCTCTTCCGCGTTTATCGTGTGGCGTATTTCTACCTTTTCGCTGTCCTTGTTTTTATTTTCGTCCATAGTGTTCACCTGTAAAAATTATAACACTTCTTCATACTGCTTGTAAAGTTCGTCCAGCTGTAATTTTATGGTTTCCAGTTTTTTGACAAGCTCGCTTACACGCACGTAATCTGCGGCGACTTCGGGGTCTGATAAAAGCGAGTTGATTTCGCCCTCCTCTCTCTCGCACTCGGAAATTTTCGCTTCCAATTTTTTGGCAAGCGCCTTTTTTCTCTCCTCCTCTGCGCGCTCCTTTTTAGAGCGGTAAGTGGAATCCTTTCCCGCGTTCTTCTTTTCCGTCTTTTGCCTTTCCGCCTGCTCGGCAAGTTTTTTGCGTTCGGTGTAAATCTCGTACCCGCCCTTAAAATAATCGAGCTTCCCGCCCTCTATTTCCGCAACCGCGTCCGCAAGAGCGGAAATAAAATACCTGTCGTGCGAAACGAATATAAGCGTTCCGTCAAACTTTTTAAGCGCTTCCTCCAACCCCTCGCGGGCGGGCAAATCGAGGTGGTTTGTCGGCTCGTCAAGTAAAAGCAAATTACCCCTCTCGCACTCTAAAACGCACAACGCAAGCTTTGCCCTCTCTCCGCCGGAAAGAGATTTTACCTTTTTTTGCATATCGTCGGCATAAAGTCCGCAACGGGCAAGCGCCGCTCGCGCCTCGGTCTGGGTGTAGCCGACGTGCCTTTCCCAAAGCTCGGCAAGCACGGTGTTGTCGGGGTTTAGGTTTGCCGACTCCTGATCGTACAGCGCAGGTTTAACGAAGCGTCCAAGCTTTACCGCCGGATTGCCGCTTAAAATTTCTTTTATAAGCGTACTTTTGCCCGCGCCGTTCTCTCCGACTACGGCAACCTTTTCACCGCGCTTAACGCTTAAATTTCCGCCCGAAATCAGCTGCTTGTCGCCGCGGCGTAAGTTTAAATTATTTATTTCGAGCACCTGCTCGTACGGCTTTATGTCGTAGTCAAAATTGAATTCGGGCGGCTTTACGGGCGGCAAAGGCTTTTCTAAAATTTCCATTTTTTCAAGCTGCTTTCTGCGGCTCTGCGCCATTTTCGTCGTGCTTGCGCGGACTAAATTTCTGTCGACATAGTCCTGCAATTTCGCGCGCTCCTCCTGCTGGGCTTCATACTCCTTCAACTGCCGCGCGTACAGCTCGGCTTTTAAAACCTTATATTTCGAATAGTTGCCCGCAAAGGATAAAAGTTTTTTGTTCTCTATTTCGAGTATCCGCCCCGCTACTTTATCTAAAAAATATCTGTCGTGCGAAACGACGAAAATCGCGCCCTTAAATGTTTGCAGATATTCCTCAAGCCAGTAAAGCGTGGATATGTCGAGGTGGTTCGTAGGCTCGTCCAAAATCAAAAGGTCGGGGCTTTCGAGAAGTAGCCTTGCAAGCTTCAGCCTCGTCTTTTCTCCGCCGGACATTGTATCGATTATGCGGTCGTACATATCGGCAAAGCCCATACCGTTTAAAACTGTCTTGATTTTTACGTCTATATCGAAGCCGTCGCGCGCGGATAAAAATTTGTTTAAACTCTCAATTTTAGCGGAAAGCACATCGTACTCACGGCTCGGATATTGCGCGGAAGCAAGCTCATTTGAAAGAGTTAAAAGCTTTTCAACCGCCGCCGTTTCCTCTTTGAAAATTTCTCGCATTTCACCATATACTGTGTTCCCGCTCGAGTATCCGCCCGTCTGTTCGAGGTAGCCTATCCTTAAACCGTTCTTGCGTGATATTGCGCCTTCGTCTGCTTCAAGCTGTCCTAACAAAAGCTTTATAAGCGTGGTCTTGCCCTCGCCGTTCGCGCCGATAAGACCTATTCTTTCGCCCTCGTTTACGGCAAAGGTAACGCGTGAAAATATTAAGTTGTCGCCGTAGCCGAAAGCCGCGTTATCACATGAAAGCAACATAGTGTTTTAGTAATCCCAATTAGGAATGTATACCTCGCTTGCGCTGTCCGTATCCTGCAAAAATACGTTTTTAAGACCGTACTCGCGGACTGCGGCAAGCACCTTTTCGTATTCGCGCTTTGTTATTTTGCGCTGTAACTCTTTATATTTTTCTATTTCGCCGAAGGGCGTGTACTGACTCATTAAACTGAAATATACGCTGTCCGGCAAGGTGGACACAAACTTTACTACGTTTACCGAGTCGTACGCGGCGAGCGGTAAAATCAAATGCCTGACTATGCAGCCCGAAAGCATTTTGCCGTCCTCGCGCATTTCAAACTTTTTGCCCGCCATAAACTCAACTGCGGGCAGAGCGTATTTTGAATAGTCCCCGCGCGCGGTATACCTCTTGGATAAAAGCGGATCGATAAATTTTAAATCGGTAAGCCAGATATCAACAAACTTGTCCGCAACGCGCAGACTCTCTGTCGTTTCGTATCCGTGCGTATTATATACAATAGGTATTTTAGGACGGTATATCTCGACCGCTTCGGCAATATCGCTTAAATAGTGCGTGGGGTTGACGAGGTTTATATTTTCCGCGCCCGTGTCCTCTAGCTCTTTAAAAATGCGCGCAAGCTCTGTTGCCGAAATTTCTTTGCCGCGCGTGTTGCGCGAAAGCTCAAAGTTCTGGCAGAAAACGCATTTTAAAGAACACCCGCAAAAGAAAATACAGCCGCTTCCGTTCTTAAAGGATACGGGCGGTTCTTCATACGGGTGAAGATAGTACTTTGCAATTTTTATTCCGCCCGCTCCGCACGCGCCGACAGATGTTTTTCTGTCCGCGCCACAGGCTACGGGGCACTGCGAGCAATTCATAGCTTTTTACATTATAAAATAAAAGCAAACTAAAAGCAAGTTTTGTTTGACAACAATTTACTCGGGTGATATAATACCGATAAACCTATAAAGAGTGTGCGAGGGAACGGCCCTTTGACCACACAGCAACCTGCTATGCAAGGTGCTAACGCCGAGACCTATGGGAAAAATAAGCTTACTACCCCCTTCCCAAGGTACGGAAGGGGGTTTTGATTATCACGAAAGAATTAAGCGAGGCGAAGTTATGAAAAAATTATTTACGAGTGAAAGCGTTACCGAAGGACACCCCGACAAACTTTGCGACAGAATTTCCGACGCGGTTGTGGACGAAATTTTAGCCGTAGACCCGAATGCAAGATGCGCCGTTGAGTGCTGCGCGGCTTACGACAGACTGCTTATAATGGGCGAGGTTACAACTTCCGCCAAGGTCGATTACGAGGCGGTTGCGCGTAAAACCATTAAGGAAATAGGCTACACCTTCGGCAGTTTTTCATACGATAAGTGCAACATACAGGTTGCCGTACATAACCAGAGCGCAGACATCGCAATGGGCGTGGACAGCTCGGTTGAAAATAAAGCGGGCGGCGATAAGGAAGATTTGCTCGGCGCGGGCGACCAGGGAATGATGTTCGGCTATGCCTGCCGCGAGACGGAAGAGCTTATGCCACTGCCCGTAGCACTCTCGCACAAGCTTGCAAAAAGGCTTGCAGAGGTTAGACAGAAAGGGATTTTACCCTACCTCCGCCCCGACGGGAAAACTCAGGTTACCGTTGAGTACGAAGGAAAAACTCCCGTGCGTGTTGATACGGTTGTAGTCTCCGCACAGCACGATGAAAAGGTTTCGCAAAGCACACTTAAAGAGGATATCAAAAAACACGTTATTAGCGTTATCCCCTCCGCTCTTTTAGACGATAAAACCAAGTATTTTATTAATCCTACGGGGAGGTTCGAGATAGGCGGACCCGAGGGCGACAGCGGACTTACGGGGAGAAAGATAATAGTTGACACCTACGGCGGCAGATGCGCGCACGGCGGCGGAGCATTTTCCGGTAAAGACCCCACTAAGGTTGACCGCTCGGCGGCGTATATGGCGCGTTATATATGTAAAAATATCGTTGCGGCGGGGCTTGCGGACGAGGTTGAGCTGCAGGTTGCGTACGCTATAGGCGTTTCGCGCCCAGTGTCTGTTTTTATAGACACCTACGACACTGGCAAGCTCGACGACGGAAAAATTGCGGATATAGTAGTAAAAGAGTTTGACTTGCGCCCCTACTCCATTATTAAAACGCTTAATTTGCGCGCGCCGATTTACTCGCAGACGGCGGCTTACGGACACTTCGGAAAAGCGGGACTCCCCTGGGAGCGCGTAGATAGAGCCGCAGACCTTAAAAAATATTTAAAATGAGTTTTTTGAAATTTTTGAGCGAGACGGTGTTCCCCCGCTCGTTCACATGCGATATCTGCGGCATTGAAACGTTTGAAAGCAACTTCTGCCCCGACTGCTTAAAGACTGTAACTTTCAATAATAAAGTTACCTGTCCCGTCTGCGGCAGAAAGACCGTTCGCCCCGAAATATGTATAGAGTGCAAGGCTGACACGCCGCTTTATAAAAAGGCGTACTCTCCACTTGTCTACGAAAACGGAGTAATTACGCTTATTGCGAAATTTAAAAACAGCGGCGGATATTTAAAAGAGTACTTTGCAGATATTATGGCGGAAAGCCTTTCATCTCTTTCGGACTTCGACTGTATAGTGTACGTTCCCATGACCCAAAAGGCGTTAAAAAAACGCGGTTATAATCAGGCGGAGCTACTTGCAAAAAGCCTTTCGGAAAGACTGCAAAAGCCCGTAATTAAGGACGCGCTTATTAAGGAGAAGGACACTGCCGAGCAGAAAACGCTTTCTAGAAAGGAACGCGCGCAAAATCTTTATGGGTGCATAAAAGTTGCAATGCGTGCAGAAGTCAAGGGCAAAAAGGTTTTGCTTGTGGACGATATTTTAACTACGGGCGCAACCGCACAGGTTATATGCAAAAAATTGCTTGCGGCAGGCGCGGAACGCATATATCTCGCCACCGCCGCCTCGGTTGAGTACAAGCAACACGACAAAATTAATTGACAACCCCGCTACCATCTGTTAAAATATAAAAGCTGTCCGCGAGAGAGCGGCGGTTAAACTAAAAGAGATATGGCAGAGTGTCGAGCATTGCGCTTCTTACAAACAGTGAACACTCACTGTTTGTGCAATGCGAGATGAGTGAGCGCATAATCCGCGCGAACGGTGCCCGAAAACGGCGTTATCCTTACGCCGTTTGAGAAAACGCTACGCGTTCGGTACGACGAATGCTCCGTATCCGCCCACTCCCTTTAAAACTTAATAATACGGAGAGATGGCAGAGTGGTCGAATGCGGCGGTCTTGAAAACCGTTGATGGGCAACTATCCGGGGGTTCGAATCCCTCTCTCTCCGCCAACAGCACCCAATTTGAACCCAAGAGGAACAAACTGAGTGCTTTTTTTATTTTCGCTGTATTCACGCAATTCGTTTAAGTCGCTTTTATCCAATTTTACTTTCAATGGCATATTCGGCGAAACATTATAGAAGATATAAACGTAATCATCAAATAACACTACACGGTATATAAACGAATTGAAAAACTCGTTTTTTTCTTCGTCGTTTTTATATTGTTTGTTTGCAAAGTAAGTCAAAAACGCTTTTAATTTTTCGCATTCAAGCGGTTGTATTTGCCGCGCTTTTTCTAAAATAATTTTACCTTCTAATTCTTCACTTTGAAGCTCTAATTCAACCAGTTTTTCTTTCGTAGATTTTGTAACTATTCCTGCGGCTATCGCAGACAGAAATCCGCCTATCGCGTTTTGAACTTGCTTTTGTTCCTTTTCAAGTAACGCAAGCATATCAGTCCTTTGTAATCCTGCATTAAATTTGTTTGTAACCATGAACGAAAGTTTATCTATTACATTCGGTTGCAACACATATTCAATCGTCTTGCTAAATACCAAGTCTTCGAGTTTTTCTTTAGTAATATTATTTTTTTGGCATTGTTCCTTATGGAGTTTGCGGTTGAAGCATTTATAGTAGTGATAGACCTTCCCTGTATGACTCGTTCCATCTTCGGCGGTCATAAGAGTACCACAGTTGCCGCAAAAGAGTTTTCCACTGAGTAGGTATTCACTATGTTCATGTACAGCCTTTTGCTTATGGCGTTGGTTATCCATTATCTTGTTGCAAACAGTAAAAGTCTGCTCGTCCACTATCGCAGGAACAATATTTGTGTAGGTAATTCCATTGCTAATAACCACACCCATATACTTGCTGTTGCGTATTATCTTTGAAAAGGAGTTGACTGTAAACCTTGCACCACTCTTATTATGAATCCCCATATTATTCAAACGGTTTACTATGCTTTTTGCTTTTTCTCCGTTTTTATATCGCTCAAACATATCTTTTACAATCGGTGCTTCAGTCAGGTTCATTGTCCAACGCTTGTCTACAATATCATACCCGAACAGCTTGTACCCACCGATGAAATAACCTTTGGAAAGACTTTCACGGATACCGCGACGAACTTTCTGACTTAATTCCGCCGAATAGTATTCCGCCATACTTTCGAGCACTCCTTCTATGAGAATACCGCTCGCATCTTCGGTTATATTCTCTTTTGCTGAGAGCACTCGCACGCCGTTTTTCTTTAACTTCGCTTTGTAGTTCGCACTGTCGTAACGGTTACGGGCAAAGCGATCAAGTTGGTAAACAAGAACATAATCAAAAGTCTTTTTCTTACTGTCATCTATCATTTGTAGAAAATTAGGGCGTTTGTCTGTCGTTCCAGTCAATGCGCGATCTATGTATTCGCCGACTATTAAAAGGTCGTGTTTTTTCGCATAGTCATTGCACTCACGTAGTTGTCCTTCAATAGATTGTTCAGTTTGTGTATGCGAGCTGAATCTCGCATATATAACAGCTCTTTTACTCATTTTTATCTCCTATTCGCCATACCACACTCGGCATCAAACTCATTGTACTGCCTCCATTACTTACAAAATCAAGCAGAATGTTTGCAAGTACTTGTGCGCTCTTGTCTAATACTTCATCTGAAAAATTCAAAGATCCACATTCTGCTATCCCCGTAGATAATTCCACACTAATATAATTTAATTTTTGTTTCTCCAAAATCACTTATAATATTTGTGCAGTTACAATGTTCTCTCACTAACTGGATATAATGTTCTTTCTCCATTTCACAAAATTCCTCCTTACTTTAATTTTGTTATAGTTAACTATATATAAAAATATAAATTTTTAAAAAGAAAAAGATTATGTACTAATCTTTTCTTTTTTATGAATTATACTGATTGCGCAGGGCTTCATACCCTGCGGCAATCAGTTCCACCTTTGTTAATTTATTCTTTTTTAAATATTCGTCTATCTCTTCCGCATATTCACGGGCAACGCTTGTTCCCCAGACTACATGCCTAGCTTTGCGCTCTTCCTTGTGCTTTTCTTCATAGCGTTTATTAATTACAGCTCTCGGCGTTTTCATACAACTTCTCCCGTGTAGACTATTTCGTTCAAGATTTCCTCTTGAATGATTCTTTGTATTTCGGTCTGCCTACGGTAATCTTCCATAAAATTGCCCGTTCGTTTGTACCGTTCGTCCTTTACAAGTTTTGCAAACAATTTATCATAAAGTTCGGAAGCCTGCTTGTCTACACCGTGGAGATAAGTCGGAAGATCGGCAATCGTCCAATCAACACCTTTATCTTCAAGATATTTCTTTTTCAAAGTACCGTACTTACCATATACATGCTTTTCAGGTTTTGCGGCTTTCTGATAAATTTTCAATTCCTCCACTGTCAACCCTTCGCCATGTTTTACTTTCAAAACAACTTGTTCTTGCTTAGTCATATTGATTTCCTCCTTGTATCGTATAGATACGATACAACTTAATTTCGTTTTTGTCAATGGTTTTTATATAATTTTTATAATTACTAAACAAATTCTACATTCAATAATTAGCTTAGTTTGTTTTGTACAACTTTGTTTATACCTTTTTTACCCTTCTCAAATGTAAATAAAAAATAACGGCTCATTCAAACCGTTATTTTCATTATTATAATTATTTAATAATAGATTCAAATATCAATCAGCAATTGAAATATCATTAACTGGTATATGGGGAAACGCGCGAGCAATCTCTTTATAGTAATTAATTATTTCATCTAATAACTTACTGTATCTCTTTACTTTGCTAATTACATCTCCACCAATATCTTTATTCTCTCTTTCTTTAGCTACCCTTAAAGAGAAATCTATTATTTTTGGATCAATGTCTGCAAACTTAGGATACTGTTCTTTAACCACGCTCGCGTCTGTCTGGTTTATAATATATCTTATTGCCTTACGACAAATAATTGTTAACCAGTCCGCTGTATCACAAAAAGCCCTATACTCGTGCGAAATTGCATCTTGAAAATTAGAATCTATATAAGCATCAACATCCATTGGCAGAGTCCGACTGTTTGGAATACCATATATTCGTATGATATGGTCATACGCATCTCGATGCTCTTTTAATGCTTGCAAGAACATATCGCCAATATGCAGTTCTTCCGCGATTAATTGATAATGCTTTGTAAAAAGATGAATCGTGCAAATTTTAATCCAATAGCTTTGGTAACTTTTTTTCATATTACTTAATACCTAAATATTCCGCAAAAAGATTATGCTTAAACTCCTCATTTTTTACTGCCACAAATTTTTCATAATCAAAACTTATCCCTGCCGCTAATCGTATTGAACCAGGAATCTGAATTTGTCGCGACGCTTTTTCCTTTGATTCTTTATCATCCGGAACTTTCTCAAAATTAAACTATATTTCTTCTGAAG
>JAIDRX010000068.1 GCA_029061495.1 Clostridia bacterium | reverse complement strand
CGTATATTATGCCGCAAACCACAATGCTCACAACAAGCGCTATTATAAAACATAAATAGAAAAGCGCTAAATAATCGTCATATAAAGAAAGTTCCCACAAGTAAAGTATAAACGTAACAAGTACCGGCAATGCGCTACTGCCGAACAAGATCCACGCAAGTTTTTTATTGTACTTATGTGCTTGCAACTGAGTCTCGTTCATGATATTTTTTAATCCGTTGTTTCTGCAAATAAAATAAGTAATGAGCATCGCAAGCCCTGCGGCAAGGCATATAAACATAAATACCAAATACCGCGTTTTTAAATTGGTATTCACTGTTATAGTAACCTTTTCGTAGTAGCCGTAATTTCCTTTAACATATTCGTAAACAGTATAGCTGTTTTCGGGAATAACAGCGCAGTGTATTGCGCTTAGTACAAACGCAAATAAAAGAAGGGGTATTGCGCTTATCCAAAAGTATAATTGAAATTTGCGTTTCAGCGCAAGGGCGTAGCCTTTTTTATCTTCCGTCAAATCGTCGTTAAAAACTATGCCGCCGGCGTATTTTGCCTTATAGTAAAAGTATATTTGCAAAACCGTGCATACGATAATTCCGCCGCCGCCAAGTACCGCAATCAAGGCTACAAGCCAGACAGGGGAAGCGGTGTACAAATTAAGACATGCGGCAAGTACAAATAAAACCGCGCCGAAGCATGCAAAGCTCGTCAAAAAAATACTTCTTAATGAAAGCTTTGCAAATTGCAGCTTCCTTGCCGAATGCAGAGCCGATTGCGAAATTTCGGCTTGTTTTTCACTTTCTCCGCGCTCACCCCGCAACAGCTCGTCAACCGTAACGCCGTACAAATCGGCAATGGCGGGCAACATATAAATGTCGGGTGTGGTTCTGTCCGTTTCCCAGGAGGAAAGCGTTCTGTTTGAAATATTAAGTTTTTCGGCAACTTCCTGCTGTGTAAAGCCGTTGGCTTTTCTTAGAATCGCAAGAAATTCGCCCGTAGACTGTTTGCTCATAGCACCGTCTCCTTTTGTTTTAGCTAAGCATATTCTACATCCGATAGAGCAAGAATTCAACGCCTAATCCGTGGAAACCTCTCCACAAAGTGTAGAATAGCCCGCTTAAAAAAGCGGGCTGTAAGCTTATCTTAAAGATATATCAAGTTTGTATTTCAAATTACTTAAAATCTTTTTAACGAATCCGTCAATTCTGTCCTCGATAGCCTCGTCCGCAGGGGTGAAGGTTATTGTAAACGCCATACTCTTTTTATTATCGCCAAGCTGCGCGCCGATATACACGTCGAAAAGCTGTACGTTCGTTACGTACTTGCAAGCCGAATAAATTTCTTTTGTAATTTCAGCGCAAGTAATCTCGCGGTTGCACACAAGCGCCAAATCGCGCGTAACTTCCGCAAATTTGGGTATAGGCTTATACTTAAACGCTTTTGCGTGCTTTTTAAGCTCCGCGTAATCGAGTTCGGCTATCATAACCGCCCTGTCTATTGCAAGCTCGTCCGCGACTGTGGGGGCAAGTGTTCCTACGTAGCCTATATACTGTCCGTCGCATAAAATTTTTGCGGTGATACCGGGGTGGAGGAAGGGCGTCTCATACGGCTCGTACTCGAACTCGGTATTAAGCGTCTGCGCTATGCACTCGGTAATTCCTTTAATGTCAAAGAAGTCGTACTTACCCCATAACCCTAAGCAAAGTGTTTCGCGCTCCTCGGGGAAGTTTTTTACCGGCAACTCCTGCGGAATAAATTTTTTAGCCAACTCGAAAAGTTTGCCGTCCGTATTGCCTCTGCGCAGGTTTCTGACTATTACGTTGACCATAGAGGGCGCAAGCGTCGTGCGCATTATCGAAAGGTCCTCGCTTATGGGATTTAAAATTTTAATAGCCTTTCTTTCCTCGCAGTCCTCGGGAAAGTGTAGCATATCCAAATCTTTTGGCGAGTAGAATGAGTAGGTTGAAATTTCAAACAAGCCTTTTCCTACAAGCTTTTGCTTCAACCTGTTTTCGGCTTTCTGCTCGTCGTTGAAGCCGCCGTTCGTAATCGAGGCGGAAGGGAGGAAGGTTCCCTTAATATTTTCGTAACCGTAAAAGCGGATAATTTCCTCGGCAATGTCGGGGTATCCGTCTATATCCTCTCTGTAACCGGGGACGGTCAAAGTCATTTCGTCGCCCTTGCATTTAACGGTAAAGTTCAGGCTCTTTAAAATGCTTTCCATTCTTTCGGTGGGAACGGTGATTCCAAGCAGTTTATTAATTTTGTCAACGCTTACGGTCATTACCTTCTCAGCGGTGTTAGAGTTTTGCGTCTTAACGTCAACGTGCAAATCGGTAACCGTTCCGCACTTCAACTCGTCTATAAGGTGCAAAGCCCTCTTTAACGCTCTTTCGGTCGTGTATTCGTTTACGCCCTTTTCAAAGAGAGCAGAAGAGTCGGAGTGCTGTCCCAAAGCTCTCGAAGTTTTTCTTATATTGTCGCGGGCAAACTTTGCAGACTCGAATAAAACTTCGGTTGTGTCGTTCTCTATTTCGCTGTTAAGTCCGCCCATAACGCCTGCAAGCGCACAGGGCTTGTCCTTGTCGCAAATAACAAGGTTTTCGCGTGTCAGCTTAAACTCGTTTCCGTCAAGCGTCGTAATCTTTTCGCCGTCGTTCGCTCTGCGTATATTTATCTGTCTGCCCGAAAGCGTTCTCAAATCGAACGCGTGCATAGGCTGACCCATTTCCAAAAGTACGAAGTTGGTTATATCGACTATATTGTTGATAGAACGCAGTCCGCACAGCGACAGTCTCTTTTTTATCCAGGCGGGAGAGGGAGCGATATTTACGTCTTTTACGTAGTGCCCTATATATCTCGGGCACAGGTCGGGTGCAAGGTCGTTTATTTCAATAGGAGCATAATTGCCCTTGACCGCGTTGTACGAGTAGTCGGGTTCTTTTATTTTCTTTCCCAAAACTGCGGCAACCTCGCGCGCAATTCCGAAAATACTCTGGCAGTCGGGTCTGTTTGCCGTAACCCCTATATCGAAAATATAATCGTCAAGTCCTAAAACAGGCTTTACGTCCGCGCCGTTTTTGCTGTCAGAGGGGAGTAAAAGCAGACCGCAGTAATCTCCGCCCTCGAACATATCGCCGTTTACTCCGAGCTCCGCGCCCGAGCAAAGCATACCGTCGGACTCTATTCCGCGCAGCTTGCCTTTCTTTATCGTCATTACGCCTTCAACCGTAACGTGGTCCTTTGCCGTTGCGTAAACGGTTGCGCCGACAAGTGCGCAGGGGGCTTTAATTCCCTTTTTAACGTTGTCCGCACCGCAGCAAATCTGGAAGATTCCTTTATCGCCGCAGTCCACCTTGCAAACGTGAAGGTGAGTGCCTTCAACGGGCTCGCACTCTAAAACTTCTCCGACGACTACGCCGGAAATATCTTTGCCTATATCAATAAGTTCTTCAACTTCGAACCCGCAGGAAAAAAGCTTTTTCTGCAATTCCTCAGCGGTAACGTCTATATCAACGTAATCTTTAAGCCAACTTAAAGGTGCTTTCATAAATTTCCTCCCTTAGTCCTTAAACTGTTTTAAAAATCTCGTGTCGCCCTCGAAGAGGAGCTTCATATTGTTGATTCCGTATTTCAGCATGGCAATTCTCTCTATGCCCATACCGAATGCAAAACCTGTGTATTCGTCGGGGTCTATGCCGCAGCCTTCCAGAACGTGCCTGTTGACCATGCCTGCGCCTAAAACTTCAATCCAACCCGTGCCCTTGCACAGCCTGCAACCCTTTCCGCTGCACTCGAAGCAGCTTACGTCAACTTCAACCGAAGGCTCGGTAAAGGGGAAGTAGGAGGGGCGAAGCCTCGTCTTAACGCCGTCGCCGAAAATCTTTTCAGCAAACTCGTCAAGCATACCTTTCAAGTCGCAAAGGGTGATGCCCTTGTCCACAACAAGCCCTTCCATCTGCGAGAACATAGGGGAGTGGGTCGCGTCGTCGTCGCTTCTGTAAACCTTTCCTGGGCAAA
>JAIDRX010000067.1 GCA_029061495.1 Clostridia bacterium | reverse complement strand
TCGTCCTCTATGACGTACCCGCCACCGTTCGCCCAGCTTATAAGCCTTGAACGCGCAGAGGCGGGCATAACAGCGCCCGTAGGGTACTGGTGCGAGGGGGAAACGTGTACAACGTCCGCACCGCTTTTTTCAACGCCTTCGCAGGAAATGCCCGACTCGGTAACGGGGATATAGACGCACTTTGCGCCGTTAAGGGTGTAGTTTGCCGAAATTTTATTGTAGCCGGGGTTTTCTACGGCAAAGACCTTATCCCTGCCCAAAAGGTTTACGATTACGCCGTACAAGTATTCCGCGCCCGCGCCTATTACTATAAAGCGGGGGTCGACTGAAATTCCGCGCGCCCTGTACAAATAGTCGGCCAAAGCGCGTTTAAGCTCTCTGTCGCCGTCGCAGGGGACACTTTCAAGAAGATGCTCGCCGCAGTCCGAAAGCACCTTGCGCATAAGGCGCGCCCAGGTTGAAAAAGGGAAAAGCCCCGCAGGCACGCTACCTTTGACGAAGTCTATTGCAAGCTTTTTGCCTTCCGCCTTTTGCTCGAATAAAAACTCCCTCTTGCCGTAAAAGGCGGCGTTTACTTCTTCGACGAAGTAACCGCTCCGCTCCTCCGAGCGGACGTACCCCTCTGCTAAAAGCTGGTCGTACGCGTTCTGCACGGTTATAACGCTTACGGAAAGGTTTTCCGCAAGCGAGCGCTTTGAGGGCAGCTTTTCGCCGCACTTTATCCTGCCGCATAAAATGTCGTCGCGAATATACGAGTACAGCGACCAGTATTTGTTTTTAGTGTCTAAGTCGTAGGTTAACATTTTTGGTATTATAATTTTAGTGTAAATTGGATATTTTAATAATACCATAACCTTGCTATAATAGTCAACGTAAATAAAAGAGGTAATATATGTTATCAAAAAGAATACTGACAATGCAAGACCTTTCGTGCGTAGGGCAATGTTCGCTTACGGTAGCCCTGCCCGTGCTTTCGGCATTCGGCGTTGAAACTTGCGTTCTGCCTACTGCAATTTTATCAAACCATACTATGTTTAAAAAATGGAGCTGCCTCGATTTAACCGGGGAAGCGCACAACATTATGAGCGTATGGGAAGAAAACTCGTTTAAATTCGACACGTTCTATTTAGGGTACCTCGGTTCGGCTCCGCTTATGGACGTAGCTAAAAAGTGTTTTAAAAATTTTTCCGCAGACGGAGCAAAGGTTATTATCGACCCCGCGTTCGGCGATAACGGAGTTCTTTATCCCGCTTTCGACGAAAAGTACGTTGCGGCAATGAAGGACTTAATTAAATCGGCGGATATAATTTTACCAAACCTTACCGAAGCCTGCTTTTTAAGCGGAATCGAATACGAGCAAAACGCTTCGGTCGAGTTTGCTGAAAAGGTTATAAAAAAGCTGTCCTCCATAACATCCGCCGTTATAGTTTTAACGGGCGCGGAGAAGGATGGCATGATAGGCGAAATTATTTACCGTAACGGAAACTTTTCATACGTCTGGGCGGAAAAACTACCCAAGCGCTATCACGGTACGGGCGACATATTTGCGGCGGCGTTTACAGCAGAATACGTTCAAAGCGGAAGCTTTAAAAAAGCTTGCTCAGTTGCAGGCGAATTGGTTGCGGAAAGCATAAAGGCGACTGACCCTTCGCACCCGTACGGCGTAAACTTCGAATACGCTTTGAAAAACTTAAAAAAGTAAGTTAAATTAAAAA
>JAIDRX010000066.1:1211-18230 GCA_029061495.1 Clostridia bacterium | reverse complement strand
CATTATATCAAAAATCAATTAAAAAAACAAATTTATTAAGGTAAACAAAACTAATCGGTATCAAACATAAAATAAAAACACAGTCGTTTTCGACTGTGTTTTTTTATTGGTGAGCCATATATTTGAAATTGAATTATTTTCTTTTCCACGGGCGGTTTTTGTCAAGCCAACCGTGCTCTTGCCAATATTTGCAATCAAGTCCGCCAGCTTCGTTTTTTTGTACTTTCTTTTGGATAAAGCGGCAAATTCTGAATTTAAATTTTGTTATAAGTTTTGTATGTGCAGGCTTTACATAATTGATTTTTGCAAATTTACGGGATAGTTTATTTATATTATTTGTAAGTTTCTTACGCTTTTTTTCAGAAAGTTTATCCCAAATAATATCATTCATAAGCGCGCCGCTGAATACACCTATTTTTGATATGCCCCACCAAGATAAACTATTCTTTATATCATTTGCTGTTGATTTTGCGCCTGCACCAAGACATTGGGTAATGATTACGGCACGCTTCCCGAACATTTCGGGAGCAGGTCTATGTGGCATCCAACGATATCCGAAATGATCTAATAATGCCTTCATTGCTCCCGTAGAATGCATAACGTAGGCTGGGGAAGTCATAACGATTAAATCAGCTTCTAAAAGTGATTTTTCAATTGAATTTATGTATGAATAATCTTTACAAGTATTCTCGCCTTTCATAAAACAACTTGTGCAGCCTACACAGAAAGCAGGACAGTCTTTCGGCAGATAGTATTCCGTTATTTCGGCAACAGATTTAAACGGCTCTAAAAACAGTTCTTTTAATTTATAGGTTACGCCGTGCTTTTCCGTACCGTTAATGACAGTAATTTTCATTTTATTATCCTGAAAAAGTTTTTTAAATTTATTTTCTTTATTATAAGTCAAAACTAAAAAAGCAAACAAAAAAGCCTAAATCGTTTTTCACTAACAAAAGAGTGGTTCGATTTAGGTTTTAAGTGGTGACCCTGCCGGGAATCGAACCCGGGATTGAGCCTTGAGAGGGCTCCGTCTTAACCGCTTGACCACAAGGCCGTATTGATTTTTGCTATGTGATTATATCACAGTACGGATATCTTTGCAAGCAAAAATCAAACAAAAATCAAAATTTTTAAAGCGGTAATATTTTTACAAAACTTTCACAAAGTTGCGGGCGCGATTTCGTTGACAATTTTTTACAGTATTTATATAATTATTTAGATTTCAAATAGTTTGAGTTCTAAATAATTTTTAAAAGGAGGTCGGCTTTGGAAAATAAGAGGATATTCGGGCTTATGTGCTATCTCAACAGGCAACTGACGAGAGACAACAACGTAACCTTTTCCGAGTACGGAATAACCCCCGTTCAGCTTCACGCTATGATTTTTTTAGTCAGGAGTGAGAGGCAGGGGATAAAGGTATGTCAGCGTGATATTGAAAAACAATTGAACCTGCGCCCTTCGTCCGTATCCACGCTTTTATCAAATCTTGAAAAGGGCGGCTTCATTACGCGTACCGTATCGGATGACGACGCGCGGACTAAGTTCATAGAGCTGACTGAAAAGGGTAAATGCGTTTGCAGAAAAGACAAACTTCTTATGGACGAGTGCGACAAAGCAATACAGTCAGTACTCACCGAAGAAGAGCAGGAAACCTTTAAAGGACTTTTAACCAAAATTATTGAGGCTGTAACACAAAGACAGGAGGTAAAAAGTTAATGATAAAAACCTTGCTTAAAAGCGTAAGGGAGTATAAAAAGGCTTCCATTCTCTGCCCTATATTTATGGTCGGAGAAGCCGCCATGGAAATTTTAATTCCCTGGCTTACGACTTTTATTATTAAAGAGCTTAGGTTACTTTCGGAAAACAGTGCGTATCAGGTAAATACTAAAATTATAATTATCTGCTCGGTCGCGATGGTCGCGTGCGCGTTGTTTGCTCTGCTTTGCGGAGTTTTAGGCGCAAGGCTCAGTGCAACCGCTTCAAGCGGATTTGCGCACAATTTAAGAGAGGATATGTACAATAATTTGCAGACCTATTCGTTTGCGAATATCGACAACTTCTCAACTTCAAGTTTGATTACGAGAATAACTACCGACGTTACCAACGTCCAAAACGCGTACCAAATGAGTATAAGAATGTTGGTGCGCGCGCCGGTGCTTTTCATTTCCGCAATAGTAATGACGTGCATTATCGAGCCCTCTATGGCGGCGATATTCGTCGGTGCGGCAGTGTTCCTCGGAATAATAGTCGCAGTCTGCATGCTCAGGGTCGTTCCGTATTTCAGAATGATGTTTAAAAAATACGATAAACTCAACTCGGTCGTACAGGAAGATTTAACCGCGATAAGGGTCGTTAAGTCGTACGTTCGCGAAGACCGCGAAATTCAGAAAATGCGCGCGGCAACGCAGGACGTATACAATTACTCGGTTAAGGCAGAAAGAATATTCACCATAATGATGCCCTGCGTAATGTTTGCAATGTTCGCAACCATTATAATTATACTTACCGTAGGCTCTAATATGGTTATTGGCAATATCGGCGGCAAAGTTCAGCCCGATGATATTCAGGCTCTTATATCTTACGCTATGCAGATAATGCAGGGCGTTATAATGGTGGCGATGTGCGTCAACTTTATATCGCTTTCAAAGGGCAGTATGGACAGAATTTGCGAAGTACTCAACGAAAAGACAACGCTTCCCAAACCCGTAAATCCCGTTTCCGAAGTTTTAAACGGTACTATCGATTTTGAAAACGTAAACTTTGCATACTCGCAAAAGTCCGATATAAACGTATTGCAGGATATTAACGTACATATCGCCGCGGGTGAAACCGTCGGTATTATCGGAGCTACGGGTTCGGGCAAAACCTCGCTCGTGTCTTTAATTCCGAGACTTTACGACACAACGGGCGGCACCGTTAAGGTTGGCGGCGTTGACGTAAAGGAATACAGCCTTGACGCGCTCCGCAACAAGGTTGCAATGGTTTTGCAGAAAAACGTTTTGTTCTCCGGTTCGGTTGCTGAAAACCTGAGATGGGGCGACGAAAACGCTACGGAAGAGGATTTGCGCTTTGCCGCTCGCCAGGCTTGCGCCGAAGAGTTTATCGACGCGCTCCCCGGCGGCTTCGACTACGATTTGGGTCAAGGCGGCGTAAACGTTTCTGGCGGACAGAAGCAAAGACTTTGCATTGCGCGCGCACTGCTTAAAAAACCTCACGTAATTATTTTCGACGATTCAACTTCCGCGGTGGATACCAAGACGGACGCTCTTATCCGCGCTTCGCTTAAAAAGTATGCTCCCGAAACTACTAAAATAATAATCGCACAGCGCATAGCTTCTGTTCAGGACGCAGATAAAATCATCGTGCTTGACGAGGGCAAAATTTCCGGTATCGGCACCCATAAAGAGCTGTTAAAGTCTAACGAAATTTACAGAGAGGTGTTCGAGTCCCAGATGAAGGGAGGTGATGACGATGAGTAGTAGTGCTATGAGAGGCATGGGCGGCAGAGGTGTTCCCGTAGGAAGGGGCAAGGGCGCAAAAAACCCTATGAAGACTTTAAAGCGCCTTTTAGGATACGCGTTCTCGCGCTATAAAATAGCGGCTGTTTTCGTGGTGCTTTTCGTATTGCTCGCTTCGGCGGCAAACGTTGTCGCGTCCTCGCGCCTTGCGGTAATAGTACAGGAGCTTATAATTTCGGAAACTCACCCCTCGATTAATGCTTCGGTTATATGGCTTAACATCGCAATAATGGGCGGCATTTACCTCGTCGGAGTGCTTTCGTCGTTTGCATATAACTTTATAATGATGCTTATCGCTCAAGGTACGCTTAAAAAGATGCGCGACGAAATGTTCACCAAAATGCAAAAGCTTCCTTTAAAGTATTTTGACACGCACACTCACGGCGATTTAATGAGCCTTTACACAAACGATATAGACACCATGCGTCAGCTTCTTTCGCAGACTATACCGCAAATGATATCCGCGGCGCTTACGTTTATATTCGTATTCGCGTTTATGGTTTATTACAGCTTTACGCTTACACTGATAGTTATAGCCGTACTTATCCTTATGATATTCATCATCTCAAGGGTGGGCAAACAGTCTGCTAAAAACTTCTTAAAGCAACAGCGTGCTATCGGCGCACTCAACGGCTACGTTGAGGAAATGACCGAGGGGCAAAAGGTAATTAAGGTTTTTTGCCACGAGCAGAAGGCGCGCGAGCAGTTCAAAGTAGTCAACGACGAGCTGAACGTTGCGGGCAGAAACGCGTTTACTTTCGCCTTTATTTTAGGACCTATCAACAACAACCTCGGCTATCTGCAATACGTTTTGGTTGCGGTCGTCGGCTTCGTCTTAACTGTTACGGGAACGGAAATCGGACTTCTGTCCGGCTTCACCGCACTTGAAGGCGGTGGAATTGCTACCTGCGCCGGTATGCTCGTTTCGTTCCTCGCATACACAAGGCAGTTCAATAACCCCGTAATGCAGGTGTCGCAGCAGTTCAACGCAATAGTTATGGCGCTTGCAGGCGCGGAACGAATTTTCGAGATGGTTGACACTCAGCCCGAGGACGAGGGCGGGGACGTTACGCTCGATCACGTTGACGGCAAATGGGCTTGGAAAAAGCCTAACGGGGACGGTACGTTTGAATATATCCCGCTTAAAGGAGATATCCGCTTTAAGGACGTAGTTTTCGGCTACACGGACGAAAAGGTTATTTTAAAGAATATAACCCTCTACGCAAAACCGGGGCAGAAAATTGCTTTCGTCGGCTCGACCGGCGCGGGTAAAACCACGATAACAAACCTCATAAACCGCTTCTACGATATTCAGTCGGGCGAAATCACTTACGACGGTCTTGATATAAAGTCTATAAATAAGGACGATTTAAGAAAGAGTCTCGGCGTAGTATTGCAGGATACGCACCTTTTCACGGGTACGGTTATGGATAATATCCGCTACGGCAGACTTAACGCTACCGACGAAGAGTGTATCAAGGCGGCAAAGCTTGCCAATGCAGACTCGTTTATAGTTCACCTGCCCGAGGGCTATAACACCATGATTACGGGCGACGGTGCAAACCTTTCGCAGGGACAGCGCCAGCTTCTCGCAATAGCGCGCGCAATGGTTTCCGAGTGCCCCGTGCTTATTCTTGACGAAGCAACTTCGTCTATCGATACCCGCACGGAAAAGCTTATCGAGCAGGGTATGGATAAACTTATGGAAGGCAGAACGGTTTTCGTAATCGCCCACAGGCTTTCCACCGTGCGCAACAGCCACGCGATTATGGTTTTGGAACACGGCGAAATTATCGAGCGCGGCGACCACGAGCAGCTTATCGCGCAGAAGGGGAAGTACTATCAGCTTTACACCGGAGCTTTTGAATTAGACTAAAATACTGCTTTGTCATTTCGAGCTTGCCGAGAAATCTTTTCATAAAACAAAATCTGCCCCGCGGACTTTCGTCCGCGGGGCTTAAAATTTTAAAATAAAAGTCGAAAATTAGGACAAACCGTACAAACATAGTACAAACTGTCTTAAACATACACTACCAATAAGGGGCTTTTATTCCCCCGAGGGGTTTTCGTATGTTTTTTGATTTAATCGGCTTACTGTTCGATAAAATTTTCTTTTTTACGGGAATGGTGCAAAGCGGCGGCACTTTCCCCAAACCGCTTTCGCCCGAGGACGAAAAAAAGTACCTCGCCTTATCAAGGCAAGGGGACGAGGAAGCAAAAAATATTCTCGTCAAGCACAATATGCGCCTTGTTGCACACATAGTCAAAAAGTACACGGGCGCGGCCGAAACCGACGACTTGATTTCCGTCGGCTCTATCGGGCTTATTAAGGCGATAAACACGTATCAGGACGGCAAGGGTACCCAGCTTGCAACCTATACCGCGCGCTGTATTGAAAACGAAATTTTAATGCTTCTCCGCGCAGGCAAAAAGCATAAAAACAACGTTTCTCTATCCGACCCCGTCGGCGTAGACAAGGACGGAAACGAGCTTACGCTAATAGACCTTCTCGCCGAAAAGGAGGACAGCGTTTTCTCTCAGGTTGAAAAGAGCATACAGCGCGAAAAGTTCGTCGCCTTTTTAAAAAAGTTTTTGTCCGAGCGGGAGTTCGTCATTCTTTCAATGCGTTACGGACTTGAAGACGGCGCGGCGCTTCCGCAGAGGGAGGTTGCAAAAAAGCTCGGTATTTCGCGCTCGTACATATCGCGTATTGAAAAGCGCGCAATTGAAAAGGCGCGTGAAAATTTAAACAAGGACGACTTTTTTACAGATTAACTTGACAACATGCAAAGTATATGTTATATTGTGCGTATGAAAAATTTTGCATTACTTAACGGTTTATCCTACGGATATTCGTATTGCTATTACCGCAATACGTATTTTCGCGTGAGATAAATCCGTTTTGAAATAAATTTTTAAAGTTTGCGGTTTATCCACGGGGTAAACCGCTTTTTTAATTGCAAAATTTTCTAACTGGTGTTAAAATTATTTAAAAGGAGCAAATATGGCAAACGTAATGGATACCCTCCGTGCGAGGGGCTTTGTAAAACAGACCGTTTACGAGGAAGATTTATATAAGCTTTTAGGCGAAAAAAGCGTAACCTTTTATATCGGCTTCGACCCCACGGCGGACAGTCTTCACGTAGGGCATTTTATGCAACTTATCGCAATGAAGCACATGCAGGCGGCAGGTCATAAACCCATTATATTGATCGGCGGCGGCACCGCTATGATAGGCGACCCCACGGGCAAAACCGATATGCGCAAAATGATGACGCGCGAGACTATTAACTACCACGTTGAGTGCTTCAAAAAGCAGATGTCAAAGTTTATCAGCTTCGAGGGCGAAAACGCGGCAATAATCGTCAACAACGCCGACTGGCTTTTAAAGCTTAACTATCTCGACTTCATCCGCGATATAGGCACGCACTTTTCCGTCAATGAAATGCTTCGCGCAAAGTGCTTTGAAACGCGTTTAGAGCGCGGGCTTTCGTTCTTGGAATTCAACTATATGCCGATGCAGGGCTACGACTTTTTACACCTGTTTAAAGAGTACGGCTGCGTATTAGAGCTTGGCGGCGACGACCAGTGGTCCAACATTTTGGCAGGCGCAAACCTTATCAGGGTTAAAGAGAAAAAACCCGCGTACGCAATGACCTTTACCCTGCTTACCACAAGCGAGGGCAAAAAGATGGGTAAGACGGAAAAGGGAGCAGTATGGCTTGACGAAAGCAAGACAAGCCCTTACGAGTTTTACCAGTACTGGCGCAATGTGGCCGACACCGACGTTGAAAAGTGCTTAAAGCTTTTAACGTTTTTACCGCTCGAGCAAATTGCCGAGCTGACCAAATATAATGACGAGCGCATTAACGCGGCAAAGGAAGCGTTGGCCTTCGAGCTTACAAAACTCGTCCACGGAGAGGCAAAAGCAACGGCTGCTCAGTCGGAAGCCCGCGCGGCATTCGGCGGCGGTAACGGCAACCTTCCCGAAAAGGAGATAAGCGTTGATACCGCAACTATTATCCCTGTGCTTGTCGCGGCGGGAATCTGTACCTCTAACGGCGAGGCGCGCAGGCTTATCCAGCAGGGAGGCGTATCGTTAAACGACGATAAAGTTACGGATATAAACGCGCCTGTAAAAAGTGGAGACGTTATCCATAAGGGCAAAAAAGTCCACTTAAAAGTTATATTAAAATAAATTGAGTGCGCCTTTAACCGGGCGCACTTTTGAAAATTTATGCAACAGTATCTCTCGGTCGGCGGCGAGTGCCGTACGCAGAAAATAATAGAAAAATCGCGCTTTATCACGACCTCGCTACGCGTTTGCGGCGAGGACGAGGCAAAGGCTTTTATTGCGCGTATAAACGCGGAATTCCCCGACGCTACCCACAACTGTTACGCGTATATCTGCGACAACCTCGGCAACTTTCTGCGTTTTTCCGACGACGGCGAACCGCAGGGAACGGCTGGCATGCCGATGTTAGAAGTTTTAAAAAGCAAAAAGCTTTATGAAACGGCTGTGGTGGTAACGCGCTACTTCGGCGGAATTAAACTCGGTGCGGGCGGACTTCTGCGCGCGTATTCGGGTTGCGCGGCGGAAAATTTAGATGCGGCGCAAAAAGTACTTTTCGAGCAGTGCGCCGAAAACAAGTATATAGTTGATTACTCCGCAGTCGATACCGCAACCCGCTTTTTTTCGGAGAGAAAGTGTGAGCTTTTAAATACCGAATACTTAAACGAAGTAGTCTTTACCGCCGCAATAAAAAAGAGCGAAGAAGAGGACTTCAACGCTCGGTTTTTAAACCGCCTCAACGGCAGAGTTAAAATACAAAAGGTGAAAGAATACTTTTACCCTTTCAAAATTCAAACGTAAATTATTACGCGTTCAAACCGCGCCCTTTTAAGATACGTTTTGAGTACGCGGCTCTTTTTTACTTGCAGTGCGCCGTGCGGACAAAGTTGCACGCACTTTAAACAGCGCACGCATTTTCTTGTCGGCTTTCCGTATTGCATTGCCCCGACGGGACACGAGCTTCCGCAAACGTTGCAGTTTTCGCAATTTTCCGTTTTATTGATTTTAATTGCCGCCCTGCTGCGCGCGGCAGGGAAAAACCCCGCAAAAATATTTTTTACCCTTCTCGGAATTTCAATATACGAGGGGGCTTTTATTTTTTGTATTAATTCGTCGGGAACGGTTGGAGTGCCGTCGCAACCGTCTAAATCGTATGTATGCTTTGCTGGGATATACGCCGCCGCAACAATTTTGTTTTTAAAAAACTTCGCCGCTTCGTAAATTGCGTTGCCCGCGCTTGCCTTGCCATAGGTTGCGATAAGCGTAATGTACTTCGCATTCAGCTCTTTAAAAAAACTTTTTAAAACGGGAGGATAAGTCTGGCAGTGTACGGGGAAAACTATCACCGCGCTTTCAAAATTTCTTTGTTCGCAAGTTAAAATATCGTAAACGCAAAAGTCAATCTTTTCGGCTAAATTCTGCGCAACAGCTTTGCTCTGCCCCGAACAGGTAAAGTAGAGTACTGCGTTCATTTACTTTAAATATTCCTTCATAATTTCGCACTCGCAAATTTCGTTAAGCGAAAATCCCAAAGTGTTTTCAATTTCGTAAATAGCCTGCTCGCGTGTTATATTTTTGTCGCGGCTTGCAAGTGAAATTTCTATCGCGCTGAAAGGTATCATAGTGCTCCGCATATGGTAAAAGCGGTTGAACTGCGAAAATTCTTTGCACTTTTCAATTTTACAGCTTGTGTGCAAACCCTTGCCCGAGTCCTCGGGAGGAACCCAGCCGCACTCTTTAATAATCGTGTCTTTAACCTTCGTCCAGTCGTATTTACCGCCGCTTATTTCGTCAAAGTCAATCTGCACAAATGCGGGAATATTACCCGACCAAGATGATTTTCTAATCGCCGCTTTAAATGCTGGCAAAATCTTCGGCACGGTATGAATAGCGCTCGTAACGTTGTCCACAAGCTCGTTTTCGTACCCTGCAAGTTTTACTATTTTTGCCCTTCCGTACGCAAGCTGTTTCATAGTTGCAAGGGTATGAAACTGCCCTCTTTTAAGCGGCGGCCTAAGCGTTAAAATTCTGCCTAAGTTTATTGCAAAATTCAAAAATTTACTGTCTGGGAACTTGTACGCAATTTTCGGAGCCATACCGTTAAAGTGAAGCCCAGCCATCTGCGCAGGCTCGTTTCCCGCAATGAAGTAGGGGACTTTTTCCGCAACCAAAGTCGGATAAAACAAAACGTATGCAAGAGAGGGACAGGCGCAGGTGTTTTCGTTAAGCGAGTACAGCTTTCTGTAAATTGTCTTTAAATCGCTGTCGTTTATACGGCGCGTAACAAATTCAACGTTTTCAAGGTATTTGCCCGCGTTCTCTATGCTTTTTAAAGCGCTGTCCGAAGCGTACGGTATAATCCAGGTAAGCGCAAGCACTCTCAGCTTTTTAACCTTTGAAAGGTAGTATAATAGATACGTCGAGTCCTTTCCGCCCGTATAAAAAACCGCAACGTCAAAGCGCGATTTTTTTGCCTTGGGAATATCCGGAATAAGCGGAACCACGCTTTTAAAATTTTTGGTTAAAGGCTCGCTTTCGCACATAGGACAAAACCCGTCCGCGTTGAATTCAAGCCCGGGTATAATAAAATCGTTCGCACTGCACCTCTTGCAAAATTTTGCTTCAGCAAGAGAAATGGGAGTTGCCGCAGGTAAACTTTCCGCAACCGCTCCGCTGAGTATTATCTTTTTAAGACAGGCAATTTCTTTTTGGTTTAATTCTTTGGGTAGCGTTGAAATAATTTTACGTTGCCTTTTTGTCAGCTTTAATTTGTTTTTGTTTAAATTTTCGCCGCGGCGTATTCCGTAGTAAACAAGCTTTTTATCTTTTACTTTCCAGCGGTTTTGTAAGTAATACATAGTTATCCTTAAAGTTAAGCGCGGTCAAATAACCGCGCCATTTTATATTATTTAATTTCTCTTATCCAGCCTTCGGGCGCTTCTAGCCTGCCCATCTGTATACCGGTAAGTGTATCGTAAAGCTGTTTGGTAACCTCGCCCATTTTGTCCATGCCTGCGGGCAGACAAATTTCCTTTCCGTGGTCGTAAATTTTACCCACGGGCGAAATTACCGCCGCCGTACCGCAAAGCCCGCACTCGGCAAAATCTTTTATTTCGGAAAACTTAACGGGTCTGTGTTCAACGGTAAGTCCCAGATACTTTTCGGCAACGCAGCATAAAGAGCGCCTTGTAATAGAGGGGAGTATGCTGTCCGACTTGGGCGTTACTATTTTTTTGTCCTTAGTTACGAATATAAAGTTCGCACCGCCCGTTTCCTCAACGTAAGTTCGGGTAGCTGGGTCAAGGTACATATTTTCGTCAAATCCGTTTTCGTGCGCGTCAACTATCGCATGCAGACTCATTGCATAGTTCAGCCCCGCCTTAATGTGTCCGGTGCCTTTGGGCGCGGCTCTGTCATAGTCGCTTACCCTTATGGTTATGGGCTTTGCGCCGCCTTTAAAGTAAGGACCGACGGGGGTAGCAAAGAGTCTGAACTGGTAATCTTTTGCAGGCTTAACACCTATAACCTCGGACGAGCCGAACATATACGGTCTGAGATATAGGGTTGCGCCGCTGCCGTAAGGGGGAACGTAATCTTTGTTTGCCGCAACGACTTTGTCTACGGCTTCCAAAAACCGCTCTTTCGGAAATGGCGGCATTTCAAGCCTTTCAGCAGACTCAAACATTCTTTCTGCGTTTAAGTCGGGGCGGAACGTAACAATTCTTCCGTCAACGGTTGTGTAGGCTTTCAACCCCTCGAAAACCGTCTGCGCGTACTGCAAAACGCCCGCACATTCAGACATAACTATTTTATCGTCTTCCGTAAGACAGCCGTCGTCCCATTTTCCGTCTTTGAAATTCGAAACGTAGCGGTAAGGAGTCTTAATATATCCGAAGCCTAAGCTTCCCCAGTCAAGATTAGCCGACATAATTTTTACCTTCTTTTTTATTAGCTAAATTATACAACCTGCGCCTTGCGTTGTCAAACGCGTTAATTGACAAATTGTCCGCGCGGTGTTAAAATTATATATATGTCTGAAATCACTTCGATCGAACCGCAAAAAAAGGATAAAGAGCGCTGCAACGTTTACGTTGACGGCAGGTTTTACTGCGGAATAAAATTAGAAGTCGCAATAAAGTTTCATCTTAAAGCGGGTATGCAGATAGAGAAGTCGCGCCTTGACGAAATCCAGCTTGAAACGGAAAAAAGTCAGGCAATGGATAAGGCTTTGACACACCTTTCCGCATCAATGAAAACCAAAAAGCAAATGCGCGATTTTCTCGCTAAAAAGGGTTATACCGAGGCGGTTATAAACTACGTTTTAGAGCGGCTCGAATACCATAAATTCGTTGACGATTACGCATATTGCCGCGCGTACGTTCAGTCCGTAACGGGCAAGGGCAAACGCGCGTTGGAGGTTGACCTTTTCAAACGCGGTGCGGAAAAAGATGCGATAGAGGCGGCTTTAAGCGAAGCCGAGGAAGATACGGACGAAGCCGCGGCAATTCTTACAAAGTACATGCGCGGCAAGGTTGCCGACAAGCAAACGCTTTATAAAGCGTTTAAGTATCTTTTGTCTAAGGGCTACGGCTATGAGACGGCAAAGTCCGCGTTAGAAGCTTTCGGAGATGTCGATGAAGATAATTGAGCTTGACGAGATAGACTCCACAAACGAATATTGCAAGCGCGTGGATAGCGGAGATGATATTATGGTTATCGCCGCAAGGCAGTCCGCAGGTAGAGGAACTAAAGGCAGAAGCTTTTCCTCTACGGACGGCGGACTGTACGTTTCGGTAATGAGACACTATAAAAATTTTCCCGCGGCAGAGGCGTTTAAAATAATGATAAACCACTGTGTTGCAATCTGCCGTACGGTTGAAAGCTTCGGTTTAAATCCTGTTATCCGCTGGGCTAACGACGTACTTGTAAACGGCAAAAAGATAAGCGGCACTTTAATTGAAAATACCTTTTTGGGCAATAATATAAGCCGCTCTATAGTAGGCTCGGGGCTGAACGTAAACAACGCTTTGCCAGACGAACTTAAAGAAATAGCTATATCAATGTGCGGCGCGCTCGGACATGAACTTCCGCTTGAAAAAGTTAAAAAAGTACTTTGCAAAAATCTTAAAAAAGAGTTTTCAATAAAGGATTATAAAAGATATATAAACTGGCTTGGCAAAAAAGTCTTTATCAAAACTGAGGACGGAGAATACGATGCCCTCGCAATAGATATTGACGAAGGCGGAAGGCTTATTGTTGAAAGAGAGAGAAAGACCGCTGCTGTCAGTGCGGCGGAAGTGTCGCTGAGGTTATAATGGAAAGAGTGCTAACCGATTACCAAATGCGTGTGGCTGACGCATATACTATAAATATAAAGGGCGTACCGTCCGAAGTGCTTATGCGACGCGCAGGCGAGGCTATTGCCAACGAGGTTTTAAAAGTTGTAGATTTGTATGGCTATAAAAAAGTACTCGTAGTCTGCGGAACTGGTAACAACGGCGGGGACGGTTACGTCTGCGCGCAAAAGCTTTTAAATAGCGGTATAGCCGTAAGCGTATATGCGTTTGACGGAAACTTGTCCGCCGACTGCGCGCGCGAAAAGGCGAACTATAATGGCGAATACTCGTACGAAATTAGCGGCGAAATAATCGTCGACTGTATTTTCGGTACCGGGCTTGCGCGTGAGGTTTCGGGCAAATATAAAGACGTAATACAAAAGATAAATTCACTCGGAGCATACGTTATTGCCGCCGATATTCCAAGCGGTTTAAGCAGTTTAAACGGCTGTATTTTGGGTGTAGCCGTAAAAGCAAATTTAACCGTCGCAATAGCGGAGTACAAGGTGGGAATGACTCTCGGAGACGGACCCGATATTTGCGGCGCGGTTGTTCGGCGCGATATAGGCATAACCTGCCCCGACGGAAATTATATGCAAATATATTCCGACGGAGAAATAGCAAAATTTTTCCCCGAACGTAGACGCAACTCGCATAAAGGAACTTACGGCTCGGCAAACTTAATTGCGGGGAGCGATAAGTATTTGGGTGCTGCGGCGCTTTCTGCGGAAGCGGCTTTAAACTCGGGTTGCGGGCTTGTAAAGCTTACGACCTCGCAAAAGGTGAATTCCGCACTCGCGGTAAAGCTTGCGCAGGTAATATATCTTGACGACCCTGATTTGTCTTCGCAGGCGATAGCAGTTGGGATGGGTTGCGGCGTAAGCGAGGAGCTTTATGTAACATTAAAAAGCCTTTTAAAAAATTTCGGCGGAACGCTGATAATAGATGCGGACGGCCTCAACTCGCTTGCAAAGCACGGCGTTGAAATTTTAAATGATAAAATTTGTAAAGTTATTTTAACACCGCACATTAAAGAGTTTTCCCGTTTGACGGGTTTAAGCGTTGATAAAATTTTGTCAGACCCCGCAGGATACGCCAAGGAATTCGCGCAAAAATACGATGTTACGCTTATATTAAAAAGCGCGGCAAGCGTAATATGCGACGGCGTAAACACGGTGATAAACGTAAGGGGAACAACCGCCCTTGCAAAGGGCGGAAGCGGAGATATGCTTTCAGGCTTTTTATGCGGAAGCGTTGCGCGCGGACTTTGTCCGTTCGACGCGGCAGTCTGCGCAGCTTATATTTTAGGCGTGGCGGCGGAAATTTCGTCCGAGCAGAAAACGGACTATTGCGCTACCGCAAAGGATATTTTAAAAAATTTACCAAAGGCAATTAAAAACTTGACAACTTAATTTTGAAGTGTTATATTATCCTCGTTGAAAGGGAGTAGTTTAAGGCAAATCTCGTCATCACGGCGCAACCGCTCGGGATTTGACACCGCTATACAACGGTAACAAGACTTTCGATTTAAAAGCAATTTTAAGTCGTAAGTCTTTTATTATTTTCTTTTGGCTACAATTAATATGAGGTGAAGTATGAATTATGACCTTATTTTAAACAATACTGCGGCGACGTGGGTTGTCAATCTCATTTTATTGGTTGTCGGGTTCGTTCTACTCGTAAAGGGTGCGGACTTCTTTGTGGACGGTTCCGCAGGTATTGCCAAAAAGCTGAAAATTTCAACCTTTATAATAGGCGTTACCGTAGTCGCGGTCGGCACAAGCGCTCCCGAACTTGCCGTAACGATAGTCGACGCAACGGCTGGCACAGGCGATCTTATAATGGGCAATATTCTCGGCAGTAACGCTTTGAACGTATTGCTTATCTTAGGCCTTTCGGCGGTAATTTGTAAACTGCCTACCGAAAAGACCAACCGCATGATAGATATGCCCTTTCTTATATTCGTCAGCGCGCTTTTCCTCATATTCGGAATATTCGTCGGACCTTACGCGTTCGGCACGACTGAAAGCGGTGAAACGTTCCTCAGCGCAACAATGCCCTGGTACTGCGGACTTATACTTTTAGTCCTCTATATAGGCTTTATGGCTTACAATATAGTGCTTGCAAAAAAACAGTCTAAGGCAGGGTTAGAGCATGCCGCCGCAGTTTCCGTAACAGACCCTTGCTCGGGCAATGCGGAAGCGGACGCCGAATTTAATCAAAGCTTTATTGCAAGGCTGAAAGCAGGATACGGCAAAATGCTTTCAAAAGTATGGTTTTTAATAGTAATCGCAATAATCGGACTTTTAATGGTAGTGGGCGGCGCAACGCTCGTCGTAAATGCGGCAAGAACGGTTTCCGTTGACTTAATCGGTATCGACCCCGAAATCGTTGCGCTTACGGTAGTAGCTTTCGGAACGTCTCTTCCCGAACTCATTACTTCGGTTTCTGCGGCTAAAAAGGGAGACGTGGGAATTGCCACAGGTAACATTATAGGCAGCAACATCGCAAACATTTTGCTTATCGGCGGAATGGGCGCGCTATGCTCCGGCACGCGCGGAGTTCCTTTCACTATGGAAGGACTTATCGGCGGCGTTGTGTCTCTCGTGTCTGCCGTGCTTATCTTCGGCTTTTCGACAGGAAGCAAAACAAAGAGCCTTGGCAGAATTGCGGGTATCGTAATGCTTGTATGTTTCATCTGCTACTACGGCTTCATATTCTTAAACAAGTACGCGCTTAATCTGTACCTGCCCGGTTTGCCTTCGTAAATAATTTTAAATGGTATAAATCCGCCGCGCCGTGTCAACAATATTGTTGGGGCGGTACATATAATAAAATATACGCACTGCCGAAAACGAGGTTGTTATGACTATTAAGCGCGGAGAACTTTATTATGCGGATTTGTCGCCGGTGGTGGGCAGTGAACAGGGCGGCGTACGTCCCGTACTCGTCGTGCAGAACGACGTTGGCAACAAATACTCGCCTACGGTAATAGCGGCGGCGGTTACAAGCAAAATAAATAAGGCCAAACTGCCTACTCATATAGAGCTTCCTTCACACTCTTACGGGCTTGCAAAGGACTCGGTAATTTTGTTAGAGCAGATACGTACGCTTGATAAGCGCAGGCTTAAAGAGCGGATAGGAGAGCTTAACGAAATTACTATGACTCAGGTAGATAAAGCTATTTTAATAAGTTTGGGCTTTCAAAAATAATTTTAAATAAACGGGCGCGCGGCTTTAAGCTGCGCGCCCTCTCAAATATTATTGACAAATTCAAGCGTTTAATATATCATAAATGTATGCTTAAAAATCTTAAAGGCAAATTCAAATTTAATATCGGCTTAAAAAGCATAATATTAATCGGTGTCAGCGTAGCATTAGTGCTCGTTGATTTACTGACGAAAATTTTTGAGGAGCGCGACGGCTGGAATTTTACCGTTATACCCAAATTTATAATTGTTGACAGCGGAAGCAGAAACCCCGGTTGCGCTTTCAGCTTTTTAGCGGATTCAAGCTGGGGTCAGTCGTTTTTAATTGCAATGACCTTTATTATGCTTGCCGTATTAATCGCACTGTTTATATTCTTGCCCGAAAGATTTACGCTTTTAAAGGTTGCAATTGCTCTCGTTGCCGCAGGCGCAATAGGTAATTTAATCGACAGAATAGCTTACCGCGAGGTGCGCGACTTCGTTGAAATTAAAATGTTCGGCAATATGACCTCGTGCAACTTTGCAGACTTCTGGATAGTGTTCGGCACGATAATCGCCGTTATAGATATTTTGTTTATAAACGAGTGGTCGCTTCTGCCGCTCACTAAAAGCGCAAGAGAGGCTCAGGAAAAGCGCAAAAACGAAAAGGAAGCCGCAAAAGCCGAAAAGCAGGAAAAGCCCGACGAAAACCCCGACGGAAAAGACAATGGATAAGAGGGAGTTTACGGCGGAAGCTGACTTTCAGCGCGCCGACGTCTTTTTAAGCGAAATGCTCGAGGGGCGCTCGCGTTCGTCGGTAAAAAAGCTTATCGACGACGGCAACGTTTTAATTAACGGCAAAACTGCTAAGTCGGCGCAACACGTCGCAAAGGGCGATATTGCGC
>JAIDRX010000066.1:0-1201 GCA_029061495.1 Clostridia bacterium | reverse complement strand
TTCTCTGCCGCCCGCAACCGAGTACTGCGCCAAGCCCGAGGATATACCCATAGATATAATTTACGAGGATAAGGATTTGGCTGTCGTGAACAAACCGCAGGGTATGACGGTGCACCTCGGCAACGGAAATATCGACGGCACGCTCGTAAACGCGCTTTTGTATAAATTAGACTCGTTAAGCGGAATAAACGGAGTTATCCGTCCCGGCATAGTCCACAGAATAGACAAAGATACTTCGGGACTTCTCGTCGTTGCAAAAAACGACGCGGCGCATATAAGCCTTTCAAACCAGATCGCTGAAAAGACCTGCCGCCGCACATATCTTGCACTGTTAGAGGGTAACTTAAAAATTGACAGCGGCACTGTAACGACTTACATAGGCAGAAGTCCTTCCGACAGGGTTAAAATGGCGGTAGTTCCGCCCGAAAAGGGAAAGATAGCAATTACCGACTATACGGTTATAAAAAGGTACGTGGGCTACACGCTTTGCCGCTTCGATTTAAAGACGGGCAGAACGCATCAGATTCGCGTACATGCAAAACACCTCGGGCATCCAGTAGTTGGGGATACCGTTTACGGAAACAAAAAGCAGAAGTTCAAGCTTAACGGTCAGCTTCTGCACGCGTACAGCTTAACTTTCACCCACCCGACGACAAATAAAGAAATGACTTTCGAGGCGCCGTTGCCCGATTACTTTAAAGAGGTTTTAAATAAACTTACCGAAGTTTAAAAAAGTTATTTTAACCGCTTGCAAAAGTTTTAATATACTGCTATACTTTAATTAGTCAATTTTAAGGAGAATTTTATGGCAAAGAGATCAACCACCACGGTAAGACAAAGACACTCCATAACGGAGATTTGCGCATTTTGGGGAATGACTATCGCCGCTTTATTCTATATTTTCAGCGGTTTTATCAACTTCCTTATCAGAGTAATTAAAAGCTTAAACGGCACCAAAACGGCGGCAACATTATCGCAGATTTGCTCGATATTCACCCTTCTGGGCAATATAGCAATTATCATTGCAATTGCGCTTCCCGCTTGGGGCTTCGTTAAATATAAGGGAAAAGGCTGGAAGGTTTTCTACTGGATTATGCTTGCGGTATTCGCATTCGGCGTAGTTCTCGGAATGCTTGGTAGCATACTTTAATTTTTAAAAATATCCCCGCTTATGCGGGGAATTTTTTTATTGCGCTTTTTC
>JAIDRX010000065.1 GCA_029061495.1 Clostridia bacterium | reverse complement strand
AACAACTTATATATTATGAGGCGGGAGTTAGAGATTGCGGTATATACGGAAGAACAGCTTAAAAGCAAGTTCGGCGCACTGTATACGGCTTTCAAATTCGGCGCGCCTCCCCATGCGGGAATGGCTCCCGGCATTGACAGAATGATTATGCTTTTGAAAAACGAGGAAAACATAAGGGAGGTTATAGCCTTCCCCATGAGCGCATCCGCGCAGGATTTGATGTGCGGCGCTCCTTCCGAAGTTACAGAAACTCAGCTTAGAGAAGTACACATAAAGGTGAGATAATGTCAGTTACCGTAAAGGAAATTAAAACGCTTGCGCGCCTTTCAAAGCTCGATTTCGACGACGAAAAGTGCAAAGGTTTTTTAGGCGAGTTTGACGAAATTATAGAGTTTGCAAACACCATAAACGACGCGGTCGTCGGCGATACCGAAAGCTTGAAAGAGGTGGGCGGTAATGAAATCGCGCTTGAAAATCTGCGCGAGGATATAGTTTGCGAAAGTCTGCCCAACGAAAAGATAGTTTCAAACGTTGAGGCGGAAGGGGGCTTTTTCCCCGTCAAGAGGGTGGTTAAATGAAAGACGTAATTTCAACTCTCTCGAAAAAATTACAAAATAAAGAGCTGTCCTCCGTCGAGCTTACAAAGGCATATATTTCCGTAATAGAAAAGCAAAACGGCGCAATTAATGCGTACGTTAATACTACTTTCGATACGGCTTTAAAACAAGCCGAGTACGCCGACAAGCTTATAAAGGAAGGCAATGCTATGCCCCTTACCGGTATACCTATGACCTTAAAGGACAACATTGCAACCGACGGACTTTTAACGACGTGCTGCTCGAAAATCTTGCGCGGCTTTAAGCCCTATTACGACGCGACCGCCTATAAAAAGCTTAAGGAGCAGGGGGCGGTGCTTCTCGGTAAAACCAATATGGACGAGTTTGCAATGGGCTCGACTTCTGAAACTTCCGTATACGGCGCGCCAAAAAATCCGCGCAACCTCTCGCGCGTTACGGGCGGAAGCTCTGGCGGCGGCGCTGCGGCGGTGTGCGCAAATTTGGCGGCTTACGCGCTCGGGTCTGATACCGGCGGCTCCGTCCGTCAGCCCGCGGCATTCTGCGGAGTGGTTGGATTCAAGCCCACTTACGGCGCGGTGTCGCGCTACGGTCTTATTGCGTACGGCTCGTCGCTAGATCAGATAGGACCCATAACACACTCCGTTTCGGACGCGGCTGTCGTCTACGACGCTATCCGCGGAATTGATAAAATGGATATGACCTCCTGCGAAACGCCCTCAAGCCCCACAAAGCTTGACGGACAGGTCAAGGGGCTTAAAATAGGAATTGCAAAAGAGTTTTTCGAAGGGCTGAACCCCGAAATTTCAAGTGCCGTAAATTGCGCCGTCAGCGCGTATCAAAAGGCGGGCGCGGAAATTATTGAGGTAAGCATACCCGATTTAAAGACGGCACTTCCAGTGTACTATATAATCGCGTGCGCGGAGGCGTCGTCAAACCTCGGCAGGTACGACGGTATACGCTACGGCTACCGCGCAGAGAACTATTCAAGCGTTGACGAAATGATTATAAAGACGCGCACGGAGGGCTTCGGCAAGGAAGTTCAGAAGCGCATAATGCTCGGCACGTACGTCCTTTCAAGCGGATATTTCGACGCGTACTATAAAAAGGCGTGCATACTTCGCGAGCGCATAAAGGGCGAGTTTAAAAAGGCGTTTGAAAAATGCGATTTGCTTTTCGCGCCCACCGCGCCCAATACCGCGTTCAAGCTCGGCTTTTCGGGCGGCAACGCGATAGAAACGTACCTCTCGGACGTAAGCACCGTTCCCGTGAACGTCTGCGGACTGCCTGCAATATCTATACCCTGCGGTACGGACAAAAAGGGCTTGCCGATAGGTTTGCAGATTATAGGCGGCAAGTTTGCCGACGGAAAAGTTTTGTTCGCGGCTTATTTTGCGGAAAAAGAAGGGCTTTGCACTCTGCCCGAAATCGAAGGGGGAGTAAAGATATGAAGTACGAGCTTGTTTCGGGTCTCGAAACCCACGTAGAGCTTGCAACCGCAACAAAAATTTTCTGCAGCTGTACTACGGCTTTCGGCGGTTCGCCCAATACCCATTGCTGTCCCGTCTGTACGGGTCAGCCGGGGGCGCTTCCCGTTCTCAATAAAAAGGTGGTTGAGTTCGGCATTCGCGCGGGGCTTGCAACCCACTGCAAAATTAATACCATAACCCACCTTGACAGAAAAAACTACTGCTATCCCGACCTTCCCAAAGCGTACCAGATTTCGCAGTTCGACAAACCTCTCTGCGAAAACGGCTACGTCGAGCTTGAAAGCGGAAAGAGGATAGGCATTACGCGTATCCATATTGAGGAGGATGCGGGGAAGCTTGTCCACGAGCGCGGATTTACGTTTGTTGATTATAACCGCGGCGGCGTTCCGCTTATCGAAATTGTTTCAGAGCCAGACATCTCGTCCGTAGAGGAAGCGGTAGAGTACGTTGAAAAGCTACAGCTTATAATGCGCTATATTTCGGTTTCCGACTGCAAGATGCAGGAAGGGAGCATGCGCTGCGACGTAAATATTTCTATCCGCCCCGAGGGAAGCAAGATACTGGGCACGCGTACGGAAATTAAAAATATGAACTCCCTGTCGTTTATGGAGAGGGCTATGAAGTTCGAGTTCGAACGCCAGTCCGAGCTTTTAAACGGAGGCGGCGAGGTTGAACAGGCTACAATGCGCTTTGACGAGCAGACGGGCGAAACCTACGTTATGCGTACCAAAGAGGACGCGCAGGACTACAGGTATTTCCCCGAGCCCGATATTTTAACGGTTACGATACCGCAGAAAAAGGTTGACGAAATCCGTGCGGACTTGCCCGAGCTTCCCGTTGAAAAGTTGAAAAGGTATACGGTAGAGCTTGGCATAAACCACGCGACAGCAAAGCTTTTGTATAAATATAAAAAGGTCTGCGACTGGTTCGAGGGGGCTCTGAAAAACGGCGCAAGCGCAAAGCATACGGCAAATCTCGTTGTTGGTACTATCTATTCGACCCTCGCCACCGAAGAGGACAAGGAAAAGTTCGATATAAAGGTAACTTCCGCCGAGATGGCAAAGCTTGTAAAGCTTGTGGACGAAGGCAAGATAAATATAACGCTCGCGCAGATGACTCTTATTAAAATGCTTGAAAACGGAGGAGAGGTTGAAAGCTACCTTTCCGCCGAGGACTTGGCGGGCGTAGACGAAAGCGAGCTTGAAAAGCTTTGTATGCAGGCTATAGAAGCTAACCCCCAGGCGGTTGCCGACTTTAAAGAGGGAAAGGAAAAGGCGATTTTTGCCCTGTACGGTTTTATCAAGCGCGCAACGCAAGGCAAAGCCGACGTAAAAAAAGCCGACGGGATAATAAGGAAATTAATCAAATAGTAAAAAAAGAGCGCCGCGCCCGTGTTCGGGTGCGGCGTTTAAAACGTCTGTTTGCCAAAAAACGGCAAATTCCGACAACCGCTGCATTAATTTTTAAATAATTTACAAAATATTTAAACTTTACTTGCATTTTTACTTTTCTGATGTTAAAATTAATGAATGAGAGGGTGTACTCTCTTTTAGGAGTGCCCTTAAAACCGATTTTGCCTTTTAAAATTGATAGTTTAAAGGCTTAGGTTTATTATGAAAAAGTTTTTATCTTCCGTAAAAAATAAATTCGCCGGGTGGTTCCCGTTTGATACCAAAGAGAATATTAAAAGAAGCGTTTTAAAAGTTCTCGTCATTATAGACGTTATATTTTTACTGTTCGCAGTGGTCTATCTGTGCGGAGCTCTCGCATACTCGTTGACAAATAAATACTCGTTAACGGACAAGTACCCCGAGTTTTACGAGGGCATTTTCAGCGATTTTTCACAGATAGGCTTTTATGCGTTAAGAAGGGACGCTTTCAGTATGGAAGTAGGTTCGTCGTATTCGGCCTTTTTCCTGCTGCTTATGTATCCTTTCGCGCTGATATTTAAAAAGGATATAAACGTAGCCGAAGAGCTTTACGGACTGAATTTCGACGAGCCGCAAAATCTCGTCATAATCTCGTCGTGGCGCTTTTGGGTATCGTATCTCCTTTTCTATGCTGTATGTTTCGTATTGCTGTATTTCGTAACCAGGGCGTACATTAAAAAGCATAACCTTGAAATTAACAGAGTATTTCTCGTATTTTTACTTTCCGGTCCCACCATCTTTACGATGATAAGGGGTAATATGCTGTTTCCGGCGCTAATACTTACGATGGTATTTTTGTGCTGGCACGACAGTAAAAATCCGGTTTTAGTAGAGCTTTCTATCCTGTCTCTTGCAGTTGCGGGAGTTTTAAAGCTTTATCCGCTCATTTTCTGCGTGTTCCTTTTAAAGGATAAAAAGTGGTTCCAGGTAGTAAGACTTGCGCTGTATTTCGCAATATTCTATATCGTGCCCTGCTTCTGCTTCGAAGGCGGAGTTAAAGCTTATATACACAATCTTTTAAACTTCTCCGTCGGCGAAAGCGATTTAAGATACGTAACGATGAAAAATTTGTCGTTTACGAGTATAGTTTATAAAATTTTATTTGCACCAGCTGTTGCTCTCGGTGTAAAACATTACGCCGTTTTCGACTGGATAAGCGTAGCTTTTGCCATCGCGCTTCTCGTATTCATATTTATTACTTCGATACGCACGCAAAGTCATTTTAAAACTTGTCTGCTGTGTTTGTGCGCGATAATTTTAGTACCACCGGTAAGCTATTCGTATTCTCTTACGTTTTTATGGATAGTTTTCCTTACATATTTCAAAGATTTTTCCGCTCATTCGATGAAGCAGAATTTAATATTTTTAATCTCGACGCTGATTGTCTATATTTTACCTATCAGTTGGTTCGGACAAATCGTAATATCAATTTTGTTTATAGTTTTAACGTTCGTTACGGGCGTATCAGTATTTAAAGAAAAAAAGTTAGAGGTGGACAAATGAAAGTCGTAATTCTTGCCGGCGGCCGCGGCACGAGAATCGCAGAGGAGTCTAAGCTTACTCCCAAGCCAATGATAAGGATAGGAGAGGAGCCCATTCTTTGGCATATTATGAAGGAGTACTCGCATTACGGATTTAACGAGTTTATTATCTGTGCGGGTTATAAACAGCAGGTCATTAAGGAGTGGTTCAACAATTATATGCTGTACAACAGCGATATAACTTTCGACTTCTCCGAGGACGAGAAAAAGATTATCGTCCACAAAAAAAATTACGAGCCCTGGAAGGTTACTATCGTAGATACCGGTCTCGACACTCTTACGGGCGGTAGAATAAAGCGCGTAAAAGAGTATTTGAATAATGAAACTTTTATGATGACGTACGGCGACGGCGTCAGCGATATTGATATTAAAAAGTTGCTCGAGTTCCACAAATCGCACGGTAAGCTTGCAACGCTTACCAGCTACGTTATAGAACAGCAGAAGGGCGTTCTGAAGGTGGACAGGCACGGAACTATAAAAGAGTTCAGAGAAAAGAATATTATAGACGGTTCGCTTATCAACGCAGGTTATATGGTTTTAGAGCCTCAGGTTCTCGACTATATTGCGGGCGACGAAACCGTATTCGAGAAAGAGCCTTTGGAAAAGCTCGTCTCCGACGGACAGCTTGCCGCGTACAAGCATAACGGCTTCTGGAAGTGTATGGACACGATGAAGGACAAAGAAGAGCTTGAAAGTTTATGGAACAGCGGACAGGCAAAATGGAAAGTATGGTAAACTTAAAAAAATTTTATAAGGGCAAACGCGTATTCGTTACGGGGCATACGGGCTTTAAGGGTAGCTGGCTTACGGCTATGCTTCACGAGCTCGGCGCCGAGGTGTGCGGCTACGCCTTAGAGCCTTCGACCCAGCCTTCATTATATAAAATGATAGGCGGCGACAAGCTCTGTCAGTCTCACATAGGCGACATAGCGGACTTCGATAATCTTAAAAAAGTATTCGCTTCGTTTAAGCCCGAGATAGTGTTTCACCTTGCTGCCCAGCCCATTGTAAGGGAGGGGTACAAGTATCCGAGGTACACCTACCAGACCAACGTTATGGGTACAGTAAATATTTTCGAGTGTATACGGCTTAGCAACTGCGTAAAGTCGGTTGTCAACATAACTACGGATAAAGTTTACGAAAATAAAGAATGGGTCTGGGGCTACCGCGAAAACGACGTCTTGGACGGCTACGACCCTTACGCCAACAGTAAATCCTGCTCGGAGCTGGTTACGGCCTGCTACAAGCGTTCGTATTTAAACGAAAGTAAAATAGCGGTGTCTGCGGTGCGCGCGGGCAACGTTATCGGCGGAGGAGATTACTCCATCGACAGAATAATTCCCGACTGTGTGTCGGCGGCCGCAGCAGGAAGGGATATAATAGTAAGAAATCCCTATTCCGTGCGCCCCTATCAGTTTGTTTGCGACCCTCTCGTCGCGTATCTTACGATAGCGGCGGCGCAGTGGTCCGACGGTTCGGTTTCTGGTTGCTATAACATAGGACCGGAAAACGACGGTATAGTTACGACCGGCGAGCTAGCCGATCTTTTCGTATCCTGCTGGAACCGCGGCGGCGGCAACGCTAAGTGGATAAACAAGAGCGAGGGCGGCCCCCACGAATCTAACCTTTTGAAGTTAGACTGCGAAAAGCTTAAAAAGGTCTTCCCTGATCTTTTAAGGCACGATATAAAGTCTGCCGTAGAGCTTACGGTTGAGTGGGAAAAGAAGAGACTTGCCAACTGCGATATGGCGCAGGTTACAAAAGAGCAGATAAGAAAAATTTTAGGATAAATTTATGAAAGATAATAAACAGGCGGATAAGGCGGAAATTTTTGCGCTCGTCGAAAAATATTATAATAAGTATCACAAAAAGCCCCCTTTTAAAGAAGGGGACAGGATAAACTACGCCGCGAGAGTTTACGGCGTTGAAGAACTTAAAAATTTAGTAGACAGCTCGCTCGACTTCTGGCTTACTTCGGGAAGCTATACCGAACAGTTCGAGAGCGAGTTTGCAAAGCTTCTCGGCGTGAAGCATGCGTGCTTGGTAAACAGCGGCTCGTCCGCAAACCTGCTTGCTTTCATGACGCTGACTTCGCCCCTTTTAAAGGAAAGAGCGGTAAAGCGCGGCGACGAGGTTATCACCGTTGCGGCGGGCTTCCCTACCACGGTAACGCCTATTATTCAGTACGGCGCCGTTCCCGTTTTCGTTGATATTACCATTCCGCAGTACAATATCGACGTAACCATGCTTGAAAAGGCATTGTCTAAAAAGACCAAAGCCGTGATGATTGCCCATACTCTCGGCAATCCTTTCGATTTATCGGCTGTTAAAAAATTCTGTGAAAAACACAACCTTTGGCTCGTCGAGGATAACTGCGACGCGCTCGGTTCGAAATATACAATAGACGGCAAAGAAGCTTATACGGGTACCGTAGGTGATTTGGGTACTTCAAGCTTTTATCCTCCCCACCACATAACTATGGGCGAGGGTGGCGCCGTATACACGAATAATCCCCTGCTTTCCAGAATAATGCGGTCTCTCCGCGACTGGGGCAGGGATTGTGTTTGCCCTTCGGGTCAGGACAACTTCTGCAAGCACCGCTTCGACGGTCAGTACGGACTGTTGCCCAAGGGATACGATCATAAATACGTTTATTCTCACTTCGGTTACAATTTAAAGGCAACCGATATGCAGGCGGCTATCGGCTGCGCGCAGATAAAGAGAATAGAGGACTTTGCCGCACGCCGCAGGCACAACCATGCAAGACTTTTAGAGGGACTTAAAGACTGTTCGGATAAGATTATTCTGCCCGAAAAGTGCCCTTCGGCAAATCCCAGCTGGTTCGGCTTTTTAATTACATGCCGCGACGGAATAAATTCCGCCGAAGTTGTCGACTATATTGAAAAGCACGGCGTTCAGACGAGAAGGCTTTTTGCCGGTAATCTTATAGCGCACCCTTGCTTTGACGAAATGAGAGCAAGCGGCGAGGGTTTCCGCGTAGTAGGAGAGCTTAAAAATACCGATTTAATAACTTCGTCCACTTTCTGGATAGGCGTATATCCCGGTATGACGGACGAAATGTGCGACTATATGATTAAGACCGTTAAAGAGGCTTTAAACGCACAATGAGCAAATTCAAATCGTTCATATCAAAGCTGTACCACGACCAGAGGATAAGGTTTCTCTTCGTCGGTGCGCTTAATACGGCCGTCGGCTACGGAGTGGACGCAGGCTTTACCGCGCTTTTTTTAAAACTCGGTATAAGCACGGCGGTTGCTATTGCGGCGGGCGGAGCGATAGGAACGGTTATCGGAACGATACACAGCTATCTTTGGAATAAATTTTTCACTTTCCAGTCAAAAAAGAAAAGCTTTTGGGAAATCGTCAGATTTGTTCTGGTTTATGCGGTTCAGTACGGAATTTCTTTCGGAATGAATTTGGGGTTATCGAAAGTAATATCCAATCCATGGATATACAAGTTGATAACAATCTGCGTAACTACCGTAATAAGCTGGTTCGGACATAAATATTTTTCATTCAGACAGAAAAAAGAAAAAGTCGAAGTTAAACAAACCTTGTGTGCCTTGGCGCAATACGACAGCGAGGGAAAAGCCATTATGAGAAAGATAAGTTTTTTAATACCCTGCTATAACGAAGAAGGCAACGTAAAGCCCCTTTCAGAAGCTATAACGGAGCAGGTTAAAAATCTTTCAAACGAGTACGATTATGAGATAGTTTTCATAGACAACTGCTCGTCCGATAAGACGCGCGAAATTTTAGAGGAAATGTGCGCGGAGGATAAACATATAAAGGCTATTTTCAACGCAAGAAATTACGGACAGTTCAATTCTCCCTACTACGGAGTTCTGCAGTGCTACGGCGACTGCGTAATTACAATGTGCGCGGACTTCCAGGACCCTCCCGAAATGATTCCCGACTTGGTTGCGGAGTGGGAGAAGGGCTATAAAGTAGTTTGCGCTGTTAAAAACAAGAGTGCGGAAAATAAGCTTGTCCGCCTTTTCAGAACGATATATTATAAAATGATACGCAAGCACTCCGAGGTTGAGCTTATAGAGCACTTTACGGGCACCGGGCTTTACGATAAAGAGTTCGTGGACGTGCTTCGCGGACTTGACGAGCCGGCGCCCTTCATGCGCGGACTTGTTGCCGAACTCGGCTTCAAAATGACGACCGTAAAATACAAGCAGGCAAAGCGCAGGTCGGGCAAGACGAGCAACAATTTCGGAAGGCTTTACGATGCGGCCTGGCAAAGCTTTACGCAGTACACGAAGTTCCCTTTCCGCGTAATAATGACTATAGGAATAATGCTGTTTATTCTTTCAGTAGGCGGAATAACTTGCTCGGTAGTATTCGGCGTACTCGGCAAAGACGTGCTTATTTACGCGCTTATAAGCTGTATGTGTTTCCTCTCGTCTTTAACTTTTATATTTATGAGTATACTGGGCGAATATATTTTGAATTTAAAAACAAAAGTAAATCACCGTCCGCTCGTAGTGGAGGAGCGCAGAATTAATTTCGATTAATGCTATAAAAACATTATGAACGTGGTTAACAAATTTTTAGGGCTTAAAAAGAATAACCGCAACGCATATTTCTTTTTTGCAGTTATGTGCGTTTTTCTCGTAATGTTTTTTATAGGCTGCATAATCAGTACGTGCGCTTACGGCAAGCAGTTTTTCGTAAATGAAAACGTGTTCTGGCTTGACGGCGGCGACTGGTTTATGGATTTTTTCAACGTCAACGGGTTTGTTAAAAATATGGATCCGTATATTGCCGAAAAGTCAAGTTATCCTCCGCTCGTATTGCTTATTGCAAAATTGTTCAGCTTATGCGCAGACTACTCGGTAAGTTCAAGAGCGGCGAGAGTTTCCGTCGGCGGAATAATTTCTTTGCTGTTCTTTTTAGTTATTTTCTTTGTCGTATCACTTATACTTTTAAGAAAAATCTGCAAAAAGCACGGGGTATCTATATGGGCTACTCTCGCGGTTTTTGCAGGGTTTTTTGTTTCAGCACCCATTTTCTTTTCTGTAAACAGAAGTAATTATCTATTATTTGCGCTAATGTTCAGCGCAATATTTTTAGTTTATTATAAGGATGAAAGAAGGTGGGTACGCGAGCTTTCGTACGTTGCGCTTGCAGTTGCCGCAGGTATTAAGTTGTATCCGGCGGCTTTTGCTTTGGTTTTGTTAAGAGATAAGCGCTTTTTAGATTTTGGCAAAGTCGCGCTATACAGCATATGTTTGGTTATTTTCCCTTTCTTTGCATTCAAGGGCGGTTTTGTTGCTAACACAAAAGAGTTTTTTAAAAATCTTTTTAGTTGGACAGTATCGTCTAAAATTTATGCCAACAACTTTTCAAACGCTTATTCCGCCGATATTTCCGTAAAAAACCAGTTTGTGATGCTGTGCACAAGGTTAACAGGTACGGAGCCTTGGAATTTAAGCAGAGGGGTACATAACACAGGGCTTTCTTTTTCGGTTTTAATTACGGTTGCTATGGTTGCGGTTTCACTTGTTTCGAAAAGCGGTTGGCGCAGACTCAGCGCTATGGGACTGATAATTACCCTTTTCCCGAGTGTAAGCAGTTACTATTCGGTTACGTTTATGCTGATACCGTTTACGGTATTCCTTGTAGACGAAAAGGCGGATAAAAATAAAATAGCCTACTGGATATTTTACATAATACTTCTATGTCCTGTATCTTTCGGCTTTTTTATAAAACAGTGGACTTGCGGTATTATATTCGGTTATACTTTAATGCATTGGTTACAGGGGATTTCAATGATAGCGATGTCAATGATGCTGTTCGTTGAAATGCTGATTGGTTTTATAAAAGTCAGAAAGTGCAAAACATCTGAATGCACGGAAGTGTAGCCTTGGTTTTGCTGAAATTACGGTGGTCTGTTGCTACTGATTTCGGAGGAGCGCAGAATAAATTTGCATTAATAACATAAGATAAGAAAAATATTATGAAAGTGGTCAACAAATTTTTAGGACTTAAAAAGAATAACCGCAACGCATATATCTTTTTTGTAG
>JAIDRX010000064.1 GCA_029061495.1 Clostridia bacterium | reverse complement strand
AACAAGCGTCATAATTTCGTCGCCGAATCGCGTGCGGATATCGTCTGCCGTTGCGGGAGTGTCCTCTATAACGTCGTGCAGAAAAGCCGCCGCGACGGACGGGGTGTCCATGCCTAAATCAATTAAAATCTCTGCAACGGCGCATGGATGGGTAAAATAAGGCTCGCCCGAGGCGCGCTTTTGCCCCTCGTGCATAAGCTCGGCATAGGAATACGCAGAAAGCAAAAGCTCCCTGTCCTTTTCACCGTAATATTCGTAAATTTTATCGTGTACACTGCTCATTTTATTTTGCACCGCAAACTAAGTTGTAAAGTTCTGAATTGGTAAGCTCGGTTTTTATCCCTCTGAAAATATTCAGCTTACCGTCCGCAAAGGATAAAAGCGAAAGCTGTCTGAAAACTTCTAAGGCGAAAGCCGCCTGTACGGGCGATACGCCGAAGTTATTTTTAAGTGCGACAAAGCCGCTGTCCGCGCCTTCAGTTTCTGGCGTGCCTGCGCATGCCGCAAATATTTTTAATAGCGCTTCCCTTTCGGCCTTTATGTCTTTAATAAAGTTATAGCCGCAAATATCCGAACATATTAAAACCTGCTTTTTTGCAAGCGAGGCAATGCGGACTCCGCCGATAGGCTCATCGAGATATATCACGCGCTTGTAGCCGCTTAAATCAATATCCGCGCGCGGAGAAATTATTATCATATCCGCAAGGTTTGAAGCGAACGGCGCGAAAAGACAGACGGGTAAACTTTCAAGACTTTTATACTGTGAAAGCGTTTTATAGTCGTTTGATATAAATACCGTGCCGTAACCGCTGTTTTCAAGCGCGAGCTCGTCAATTTCTTCGCGGGTTTTGTAAGTTGTTTCGCAGTCAACCTTTTCGCACGCGAGAGTTAAAATGTTGTTGACCGCAATTTCATCCTCGGCATATGCGCCCGCGTCGCGTTCGCAAACAACGTCGCGGATAAAGCCTTTGACGTATTCTTTGCCGCGGAATTTTGAAATATTGTACTCGAAAACGTATTTTTTAGGCGCCTTGCTTGCTAATAGGTAAGCGTATTTTGCGCCGCCGAAATACATAAGCTCTATCTTGCTGTTCTTTAAAGAAAGGTGCGGCGACAGAGGTTTTACGGGGCGGACGTCCGAGGCGCCCTCTTCCGTTACGAACATAGGTCTGCGGTTGCCGACGCCGAAAGGCTCTAACATTTCAAGCTCTTTTGCAAAGCGTGCGGAATAGTCGGACTTTAAAGTGCCGCTGATATATAAAGTATGCTCGAAGTCCTCCGCGGTGTAATTTGCGGAAAGGTAATTATTCAAAGCGCTTTCAAGCTTTTCAAAGTCCTCTACCCTTATATTTACGCCTGCCGCCTGAGCGTGTCCGCCGAACTCCGCTATAAGATTTTCGCACGATTTTAACGCCTCGAAAATGTTTACGTTTTCAACCGAGCGCGCCGAGCCTTTAAGCATATCGCCGTTGCGGACGAAAAGCATTGCAGGCCGCGCGTACTCCTCCGCAAGGCGCGCCGCGACTATGCCGACGAAGCCGGAGTTCCAGCTTTCGTCCCAAAGCATAATTACTTTGCCGTACGCACCGCGGCTCTTTAACTTTTGTTTTGCGCTTAAATACAGCTCGTCGCAGCACTTTTGCCTCTCTAAATTGTAAGCGGAAAGCTTTGCCGACAAGTCGAAAATTGCATTTTCGTCCGTGGAGTTGAAAAGCGTTAATGCAGCCTTTGCATCGCCCATTCTGCCCGCCGCGTTAATGCGCGGAGCTATCGTGAACGCAAGAGTCTGCGAGGAAACCGCCGTATCTGTTTTGGTTAAAAACTGAGCGTAGCACGAGCGGGGTTTATCGTTTATAAGCTTTAAGCCCTCGTAAACTATATCCCTGTTTTCGCCAGTTAAAGGAACGCTGTCCGCAACGGTTGCTATCGCCGCAAAATCGAGATATTTAAGCGCGGAATCGCCGTTCAACGCGCACGCGACTTTTAACGCAACCCCCGCACCGCATAGGTTGTCGTAGATATATCCGTCGTTAAATTTGGGGTTAATACATATACAATCGGGGATATTGTCGGGCAGTTCGTGGTGGTCGGTAACTATAACTTCCGCGCCCTGCTCCTTTATGTATTCCACTTCTTCCGCGCAGGAAATTCCGCAGTCTACAGTTATAAAAAGCTGAGGAAAAAACTCGTCGAAAATGGCGTCGATAGCGCCTTCGCTTAAACCGTAACCGTCGCGCCGCTCGGGTATGAATACGGCGGGTTCTATGCCGAAATCCTTAAGCGCGTTACACATAATTGTTGCCGCGCAGACTCCGTCCGCGTCGTAGTCGCCGTAAACGGCAACAGCCCACTCCTCGTCGCGGGCGCGCGTTAAAAGCTCTACCGCCTCTTTCATACCGCTCATTTTGAAGGGGGATATAAAATGTGCGCGCGAGGGATGGATAAAGTTTAAAATTTTGTCTTTATTGTCAACTCCCCTGCCGTACAGGATTTTTACGGTATCCTCTAAAAGCCCGCACTCCTGCGCAAGCTTTTTTACGGTATTAAGTTGTTCTGCCGAAAAGTTAAATTCGGGAACGAGTCTTTTCATAACTAAAATGATAAAAAGGCGGGTTAAACGCCCGCCTTTGAAGTTGTTTTACTTTTTAGATTTTTTACCGTGCTTTTGCAAGAAATTGTCGCCTATTCTTTTAAAGCGCGAGTAAACCGCAGGGATAAAGAACGAAGTTCCGTAAACGGTAGCTATTGCCGCGAACAGCGCGCCGAATACCGACGCAAGCACTCCCGCAACCGAAAGCGCACTTATCGACAGGAACAAAAGCGCAAGGCAGGCAACCGCCGCAAAAGCGACCGCCGAAACGCACACGCTGAATAAACTCTCCTGCGCGCTTGTATCCGAAATTTCGTTTGCGCCGAGCTTTGCAAACGCTTCGTCTTTGTTGTTTTTGCGCACTCTGCCGAAAAGGAAGCTGCAGCCTATCATAGTCATAAGTACCGTAAGCGTTGCAAACGCAAATACGGACGAGCCGACGGGCACGCGCGTTATCGCAAGGAGCGATAAGAATATGCCGATGTTGTGTACGTCTGCCAAAAGTGCTGCAAATGCTGCCGTAAGACGGTACCTTATTACAAAGTAGATAAACTGGAATGCAACCGAAGCCGCAAGCGCAATTGCGCCGAATTTAAGCGAATACCCTCCGCCGAGCTTTGCGTTTACTTTGTGGTAAGTTGCAAAGTTAAGAGGATGTTCGGTGCCGTCGCTGATTTTTAAATCAATTGCCTCAATAGCAGATTGAATTTTTTCGGTCTTAGTGCCGTTGGAAAATCTGAATTCGTAATAGTCTTTGTCTTCGCCACAAACGCTTGCGTAGTAGCTTATATCCGCGGACTTGAACTCTTTGTCGCAGACTTCTTTTACGGTATCTTCATTGAAGTATATGGACGAATATTTAACCGTTACGCTTTGGTAGCTTTTATATTCGTTGCCGTAGTTGAAGTAACCATCCGCGACGAATTCGCAAATTAAGCCTACTGCAAGACCTATTGCTATAACTATTGCGGAAACGATTATCATTACGTGCATTCTTGACGAAAGCTTTAACTTATTCATCGAGGGGTACCTCCCTTTTGAATCCGCAGAATTTGAACTTGTCCTTTACGGGAGAGGAGATAACGAACCACATAAACCGCGTGAACCAGTACAGGATATACGATGCAACCGAAGCTATGAAGAACACGAGTCCGCACGCCGCAAGCTCACCCTTGCAGATAAGTGCTATCATTAGTGCAACTACTATTAAAATTACGTGCATATCGAGTATAGCCGTAAGGACTGATTTGTAGCCCGATTTTACTGCGGACTGCATCGTCTTGCCTTTCTTGGTTTCCTTACGGACAGCCTCGAACAATGCGAAGTTAGCGCCGCACATAAGTGCAAGCCCCAATACCGCCGCAAACGCAACGGCAACCGTAAGCTGAATTTCGATAAGAAGCATTGCAACTATTATCGCAAGCGAATAAATTGCTATCATTATCGTATTTACAAGCCCCAGCTTTTTATAGCGGACTATCGAGAACACTATTGCTCCCACTACCGCCAGAAGCAATATCACGCCGAGATAAATCGCCGCGTGTTCGCCGAGCGCGGGCGTAAGATAAACTATTTCAATATCGTCGTCGGGGTTGTAGTTTAAAGAAAGCGCGTTTCCTTTTGCAACCGAGGCAAGCGTAATTGCATAGTCCTGAGCAAGACTGTCGTCGTCGCCTACCGAGATATAGAAGGTTTTACTTGTAATAGCCTCCGATATAGTAAGCCCGACAAGCTGTTTTCCACCGACGTAAAAGCCGATAGTTTTATCAGTTGCATCTACTATTGCGGGAGTAAATTCGGCAAATTCGCTTTTGCCTAAGTCGGTAAGTTTAACCTTTACCGCATTCGTTCCCGAACGCTTTATTTTCGTTACGCTTTTGAAAAGCTTTGTAACTTCAACCTTAGGGTTGGTAAGGATATAGTTGTAATTGGGTCTGCCCGTTTCTTTATTTATAAGCGCAAGCTCGCCGCCGTAAGAAAGAGCGCGGACGGTGCGACTGATTTTAGTAGTTTCGTTAGAGCGCGCGGAAGCGTCTTTCTGCGTGTATGCGCTGTAAGAAAAGTTTGTGGGAACGGTAACCTTAATTGTAAAATCGTCCTGAACGGCTACCGAATAGCTTGAATAGCCCTTCTCTCCGAAGCGTGCAGAAAGAATTTCAGCGTCCTTTGACACCTTATCTTTGAAAGCTTTTTCATCTTCGCCCAAAACTTCTTTTTCAACGTATACACTACCGCATTGTTTGTAGTTTCCTTCATACTCGGCAAGCTTGTCCGCGTCGTCGGGTTTACCGTTAGTGTATTTCTCTGCGGAAAGAACGCCTTCGGGATACAGCACAGCCGAGGCTTCGCCCGTGAGGTCGCCGCCCATATGGATACCGCTGATAAACGAATTATATCTCTCTACGCCGTTACTGTCGGGAACATTCCACGAAAACAGCGAAAAGAATGCAAGAACCAATATTGCGGCAACGAGCAAGGCCGTAATTATTGCCGATTTGATTTTGCCCATCAAACTAACTCCTAAAAAGTAACTTCTGATTATTTAACTACTTTATTATATAAAAAAAACAAACGACAGTCAATTAATTATGCTTGTTTGATTAAAATTTCAACCGTCTTTTTTAGTAACTTGCGCCTTTTTATGCGCGAGAGAGTGCATTCCGCACTCGATACGCTTTTTCATCATGGCACAGGTTATGGGATAAGGCGTGTTTATATCGCCCATGAAATTATAGTTATTTGCGCTGCAACCGCCGCTGCAAATGAATTTTGCAAAGCAGTTTTCGCACCCTTTGCGCGTGAAAAGGCAGTTTGAAGCAAACTTTTCTCTAATTTCTTTATCGAGCTTGCCCTCGTAAACGTTGCCCATTAAAAAGTCCTTATTGCCCGCAAACTGGTGGCAAGGGTAAATATCGCCGTTAGGTACGACGGAGAAGTACTCGTTGCCCGCACCGCAAGCCGAAACGCGTTTTTGAAGGCACACGCCGCCTTCCAAGTCTATATTGAAATGGAAAAAGTTGAAACCATCTCCCTTGTCGTGCTTTTCAATATACTTGTCGCAAAGATTTTCGTACTCGGCGCAAATTGCGGGCAGATGCTCTTCCTTAATTGCCAAATCGTCGATATCGGTTACGACGGGCTCCATCGAAATGCTGTCAAAGCCGCTTTCCGCAAGGAAAATTACGTCTTTTGAAAAGTCAAGGTTTTTAGATGTGAACGTGCCGCGGACGTAGTAGTTTTTATCGCCGCGCGAACGCACGAATTTTTTGATATTTTCGATTACGAGGTCGAAACTACCCTTGCCGTTTTTGGTCTTGCGGATAGCGTCGTGAACTTCTTTTCTCCCGTCAAGACTTAAAACTACGTTTTCCATCTCGCGGTTGAAAAAGTCGATAGCGTCG
>JAIDRX010000063.1 GCA_029061495.1 Clostridia bacterium | reverse complement strand
GATTAATTCACATATTATAAATTGAATAAAAATAAAGGAGAAGTACTTATGGAATTCAGGTTAAACTATGAGATTTGCGACAGCGTAGAAAAGCTTGAAAGCGAAATTGCAAGAGTGAGAAAAGCCCAGCAAATTTTTGCAACCTACTCGCAAGAGCAGGTGGACAAAATCTTTCTTGCCTGCGCAACTGCCGCCGATAAAGCAAGGATTCCCCTCGCCAAGCTTGCCGCCGAGGAGACGGGTATGGGTATAGTGGAGGACAAAGTAATTAAAAACCACTATGCCGCCGAGTATATTTATAACAAATACAAAAATGTAAAAACGTGCGGTGTTTTAGAGGAAGATAAGGCTTACGGTATCCGTAAAATTGCCGAACCCATAGGCGTTATCGGTGCGGTTATTCCTACGACGAACCCTACGTCTACTGCAATATTCAAAACAATAATAAGCTTGAAAACGCGCAACGGCTGCATAATAAGCCCGCACCCCCGTGCAAAGAATAGTACTATTGCCGCAGCAAAAGTTATTTATGAAGCGGCTGTCGAAGCAGGCGCGCCCGAAGGTATTATTAGCTGGATAGACGTTCCCACACTGGATATGACAAACCTTTTGATGAAAGAGGTCGACACAATTCTTGCAACGGGCGGACCCGGAATGGTGAGGGCGGCATATTCGAGCGGTAAACCTGCAATCGGCGTCGGTGCAGGCAATACCCCTGCAATTATTGACGAAAGTGCGGATATCCTGCTTGCAGTCAACTCTATAATTCACTCGAAAACCTTCGATAACGGTATGATTTGCGCATCCGAGCAATCTGTAATAGTTGCAAACAAAATTTACGATAAAGTTAAAAAAGAATTTGCCGCGCGCGGCTGCCACTTTTTACAGGGCGACGAGTTAGACAAAGTAAGAAAAACCATAATCATTAACGGCTCGCTCAACGCAAAAATAGTTGGGCAGAGCGCTTATAAAATCGCTCAGCTTTCGGGCGTTGAAGTTGCCGAAAGCACTAAAATTTTAATAGGCGAAGTTGTAAGCGTAGAACTTTCCGAAGAATTTGCACACGAAAAACTTTCCCCCGTGCTTGCGATGTACCGGGTGGAGAGCTTTGCCGACGCTTTAAACAAAGCTGAAAAGCTAATAGCCGACGGCGGATACGGTCATACGTCTTCAATTTATGCAAACGTTTTAACGGCGGAGGACAGAATTGCGGAATTCTCCGAAAGAATGAAAACCTGCCGTATTCTCGTTAACACTCCTTCGTCGCACGGCGGTATAGGCGATTTGTACAACTTTATGCTTGCGCCTTCGCTTACGCTCGGTTGCGGCTCATGGGGAGGCAACTCCGTTTCCGAAAACGTCGGTGTCAAACATTTGCTCAATATAAAGACAGTTGCAGAAAGGAGAGAAAATATGTTGTGGTTCAGAGCGCCTCAAAAGGTGTATATAAAGAAGGGCTGTCTGCCTGTCGCACTTGACGAGTTAAAGACCGTTATGGGCAAGAAAAAGGCGTTTATTGTTACAGACTCGTTTCTGTATAATAACGGTTTTACAAAATGTATCACCGATAAGCTTGACGAAATGGGAATTTCGCACAGTACTTTCTTTGATGTAGCGCCCGACCCTACGCTTGCATGCGCAATAGAGGGAACGCGCCAGATGCGCGCTTTCGCTCCCGATACGATTATCGCGCTCGGTGGCGGCAGTGCAATGGACGCCGCAAAAATTATGTGGGTTATGTACGAGCACCCCGAAGCCGACTTTATGGATATGGCTATGCGCTTTATCGATATAAGAAAGAGAGTTTACACTTTCCCTAAAATGGGAGAAAAGGCTTACTTTATCGCAATACCAACTTCGGCGGGAACCGGCTCGGAAGTTACGCCTTTTGCCGTAATTACGGACGAAAAGACGGGCGTTAAATATCCGCTTGCCGACTACGAGCTTATGCCCAATATGGCAATTATAGATACCGATTTGCATATGTCCGCACCTAAGGGACTTACGGCGGCTTCTGGTATAGACGCGGTAACGCACGCGCTTGAAGCATACGCTTCGATGATGGCAACCGATTACACGGACGGACTTGCAATTCAGGCTTTAAAGGTAATATTCGAGTATCTCCCCGCCGCATACGAAAACGGACAGACAGACGTCGTTGCAAGGGAAAAGATGGCGAATGCGGCAACTATGGCAGGTATGGCTTTTGCGAACGCATTCCTTGGCGTGTGTCATAGTATGGCGCACAAATTGGGCGCTTTCCATCATTTGCCCCACGGCGTTGCAAACGCGCTTATGATTGACGAGGTTATTAAATTCAACTCGTCCGAAATTCCGACAAAGATGGGTACTTTCAGTCAGTACGACCATCCAAAGACCAAGCGCAGATATGCCGAAGTTGCCGAAAGCTTAGGGCTCGGCGGCAAAAACGACGACGAGAAAGTTAAAAATCTTATAAAGGCAATCGACGATTTAAAGAAAAAGATCGGCATAAAGAAAACTATTAAAGATTACGGCGTTGACGAGCAGGACTTCCTTGCAAGACTTGACGATATGACTGAGCAGGCTTTTGACGACCAATGCACCGGCGCAAACCCGAGGTATCCTTTAATGAGCGAAATAAAGCAGATGTACCTCAACGCGTATTACGGTAAATAATAAGGAGGAAAATTAAATGAAGCAGGAAATTTTTTCAAGAGCTGACAAAAACATATACAGGGACGGCGACAAGCTTGTAAAGGTGTTTGACAAAAATTACTCTAAAGCTGACATTTTAAACGAAGCTTTAAACCACGCAAGAGTAGAGGAAACGGACCTAAACGTTCCCAAAATTAAATCTATAGAAGTAGTAGACGGCAAATGGGCTATAATACTTGATTATATCGAGGGCAAGACTCTTCAGTCCCTTATGGACGAACACCCTGAAAAAGAGGACGAATATTTAAACCTTTTCGTCGATTTGCAAAGGACGGTGCTTTCAAAAAAAGTGCCTATGTTAAATAAGCTTAAAGACAAAATGCAGGGTAAAATTTCGGCGGCTTCGCTTGACGCAACCACGCGTTACGAGTTGCATACCCGCCTTGACTCTATGCCAAAGCACGTACATTTATGTCATGGTGACTTTAACCCTACGAATGTAATAATAACTGCCGACGGTACGCCTTATATTATCGACTGGGCGCACGCAACGCAGGGCAACTCTTCCGCAGACGTTGCAAGAAGTTACCTTCTTTTCTACCTTGCAGATAAAAAAGAGCTTGGCGACAAGTATTTAAAACTCTATTGCAAAAAGAGTGATACGGCAATACAGTACGTTCAGCGCTGGATACCAATAGTTGCGGCTTCACGCCTTGTAAAGGCAAAGCCCGGGGAAGAAGAGTTTCTTCGTACCTGGATAGATGTAGTTGATTACGAATAAAATTAAATGTTTAGGACCTGCCCGAAAGGCAGGTCTTTTTCTTGCAAAATTGCGTAACGGCTGATATAATAAAATTATGACAAAAGATAAAATGTGCTTTGTTTCGGTTGAGTTCGAGGACGACCCGAACGTAAAAGGTTATACTTACTGGTATCTTTGTGCGTTCAAGGATGTAAAACTCGGCGACAAGGTTCGCGCGCCGCTCGGAAGGCACAACAGAGAGCAGGTGGGTACGGTTCGCAAAATAGTCTTTGCCGATGAATACAATGCGCCCTATCCTGTGCAATACATTAAAAATATACGCGGTTTAGCCGAGGAGAAAACTATGTTTGAAATTGTAAAAAAGCGCAAGTTAAACACCACTGTTACAATGATGGATATTTACGCGCCGCTTGTTGCAAAAAAAGCGCAGGCAGGGCAGTTTATAATTCTGCGCGTTGACGACGAGGGCGAAAGGATACCTTTAACCGTTGCGGGCTATGACAGAGCTGCGGGAACGGTTAAAATAATATTCCAGATAGTCGGCGGAACGACTATGCTTTTAGATACCAAAAACGAGGGCGATCGCCTTTGCGATTTTGTAGGACCTTTAGGTTGCGCGACAAAGACGGAAGGACTTAAAAAGGTTTGCATAGTCGGCGGCGGCGTTGGGTGCGCAATAGCACTCCCGGTAGCGCAAAAACTGCACGAACAGGGCTGTGAAGTTCATTCTATAATAGGCTTCAGAAATAAAGATTTGCTGATTTTAGAGGACGAGTTCAAGGCATGTTCTGAAAAGCTTACCATTATGACGGACGACGGAAGCTACGGCAAGCAGGGTGTTGTTACCGCACCTTTGAAAGATGCGATAGAAAGCGGTGAAAAGTTTGACGAAATTATAACTATAGGTCCGCTTATAATGATGAAGTTCGTTGTAGCAACGGCAAAGCCTTACGGCGTTCCAGTAACCGTTTCAATGAATCCTATAATGATAGACGGGACGGGGATGTGCGGCGGTTGCCGTCTTACTGTCGGCGGTCAGACTAAGTTCGCCTGTGTGGACGGACCCGACTTCAACGGATATGAAGTTGACTTTGACGAGGCAATGGCGCGCTCGAGCGCGTACGCCGAATTTGAGAAGAGAGAGCGCGACAAACACTGCAATCTTTTAAAGGAGATAAAATAATGGCGCTTCAACCTAAGAAACACGAAATGCCAGTACAGGAGGCTAAAATACGCGCACGCAATTTTGACGAGGTGGCGTGCGGATATTCGGCGGAAATTGCCGTGGCGGAAGCCGAAAGATGCTTAAACTGTAAAAACCGCCCCTGCGTTGAGGGGTGCCCCGTAAATATTTCTATACCCGACTTTATTACAAAAGTTAAAGAGAAAGACTTTGAGGGCGCTTATAAAGTTGTTTCTGAGAGTTCGAGCCTTCCCGCTGTATGCGGCAGAGTTTGCCCTCAGGAAACCCAGTGCGAAAGCAAGTGCGCTTTAGGAATTAAATTCGAGCCCGTGGGAATAGGCAGACTCGAGCGTTTCGTTGCCGACTGGCATAACGCTAATTTTAAGGGCGAACCTGTTCTGCCCAAGCCTAACGGACGTAAGGTTGCCGTGATAGGCTCGGGGCCTTCGGGGCTTACGTGCGCTGGCGATCTCGCTAAAAAGGGATATAAAGTTACCGTATTCGAGGCGTTACACTTAGCGGGCGGCGTGCTTGTGTACGGCATACCCGAATTCAGACTTCCAAAAAGTATTGTTGAAAAGGAAGTTGAAACATTAAAGAAGTACGGCGTTGACGTTGAAACAAACGTCGTCATAGGTAAAACCCTGACAGTTGACGAACTGTTTGAAGACGGATATGAAGCAGTATTCGTAGGCTCGGGCGCAGGGCTTCCGCGGTTTATGGGAATTGCGGGCGAGGGTTTAAAGGGAGTTTATTCCGCAAACGAGTTTTTAACGCGCGCAAACTTAATGAAGGCGTATAAAGCAAGTTCGCAAACCCCTATAATGCATGCTAAAAACGTTGCGGTAGTCGGCGGCGGAAACGTTGCTATGGACGCCGCGCGCACGGCTTTAAGGCTTGGCGCGGACAACGTTTACATAGTTTACCGCCGTTCAATGGCGGAACTTCCAGCAAGGAAGGAAGAGGTCGAGCACGCGCAGGAGGAAGGCATCAAGTTTGAAATTTTGCGCAACCCCGTTGAAATTATCGGTTACAATAACCCCGACGATAGGCGCGATCCGAAAAACGGCTTTGTTACGGGAATCAAGCTTATTAAATGCGAGCTTGGTGAACCTGACGAAAAGGGCAGGCGCCGCCCCGTGGAAGTTGCGGGCAGTGAATACGTTTTAGATGTTGACTGCGTAATAATGGCGATAGGCACAAGTCCCAACCCTCTTATAAAAAATACTACCGCAGGACTTGAGGTAAACAGGCACGGCGGCATAATAGTTGAGGAAATCACTGGCAAAACTTCAAAAGAGGGAGTTTACGCCGGCGGCGACGCGGTAACCGGTGCGGCGACGGTTATACTTGCAATGGGAGCAGGCAAAACTGCCGCAAAAGCTATTGACGAATATCTGTCAAAAAAAGGAAAATAATACGGTTATGAGTATCGAAATCGAATTGGATAAGGCTTTCGATAAAGCCGAAAGCATAAACGTTTACAGCAATGGCGAGGTAATAAATTACGCGGCAAATCAAAAGCCGTTTAAAGAAATTCTTGTCAGTTGGAATGATATGATAGACGGTGCGCACCAGATGCCCGCTTATGGTGTCAGCTTAAACCGTGAAACGCTTAAAGCTTTAAAGAGCGGCTTATGGGTCGAGTTTGTGTTTGATGAAGTTTACGAGAACGGTGGTATGCCGTTTGAAAAGCTGCTTATTCAGGTAGAAAAAAGCTTTACGGGCTTTAATCTGATAAGGTATACCACGGAGTACGGCTATGACGGCAGATGCTTCTATTATGACCTTTTAAATAAAAATATGGATAATTTATACGATATTTTGGTTAATTTATAATTTAAACGCAGTATTATGCCAGACATAATTAGCTTTACGGAGGTTAAAAATTGAAAGATCCACAAAAGACAGTCGGGCTTATGGCAGATAAATGCAAAGTTTGCTATATTTCATATATCGACGATAACGGTTATCCTGTAACCAAGGCTATGTTAAAACCTCGCGAGCGCGAGGGGATAAAGACGTTTTACCTTTCTACAAACACGTCCTCAAATAAAGTCAAGTTTTTAAAAAATAATCCTAAGGCAAGTTTATATTTTGTAGATAACCGCTTTTACCGCGGTATTAGTTTGACCGGAACGGTTGAAGTTTTAGAGACTCAGGAGGCAAAGGAGCGTATATGGCGTTTCGGCGATAAAATGTATTATAAAGGCGGAGTAACCGACCCCGATTATTGCGTTTTAAAATTTACTGCCGAAAAGGGCAGATATTACTCAAGTTTTCACTCGGAAGATTTTGATATTGACTAATAAAAAAACGGCTAAGCAACCGCTTAGCCGTTTAAATTTTTGATTTTATTTTTTTGCGTTTTCCGTTAAAGACCTTTTATATTCCTCAATAGCCTTTGAAAGCTGGTCGGGGCAGGAGGTATTGTTTTTGCATTTAACGCCTGCAAGTAAGGAATGTATTTCGTCAATATCTTTTCCTTCGCAAAGTCTTGCAACGCCCTGCAGATTTCCGCTGCATCCGCCGATAAATTTCAAACCGTGCAGTTTGTTGTTTTCGTCAACTTCAAATATAATTTGTCTGGAACACGTCCCCGAAGTGTAGTAAGTAAACATAATTATCTCCTAATCTCAAAGATT
>JAIDRX010000062.1 GCA_029061495.1 Clostridia bacterium | reverse complement strand
AGATAATAATATGGATTATCCAATTAAAGTTTTTGAAATTAAAGGCTTTTCAGGCGGACGTATAAAATTAGAAATAATTGAGGTCTTTGGCTTTCCTAATGAAACTTCATTCAGAGGTGGTTATGATATTAAATGTAATCTAGAAATAATTTCTGGAATGTATAGTATGCGCACTAACCACTATTATTCTTCTACGGGCGCTCTGTATAACTTTTATATTGAACTTCTTAAATGTTATAACGATTTAAAAGGTGTAGCGTCATATAAGCTTAAAAACCCTGAAAATTATTTTGATTTAAATGTTGAATTTGATGAATATGGGGTAAATGTAAGCGGAAAATATCAAGACGAGCCTGTTTTAAAGAATATTCTTATTTTTGAATTTACTTCTGACCAATCATACTTTAAAGAAGCGCTTAACGATTTGAAAAAGATTGTTTTACAGTTTGGAGATAATCGAGGGATAAAGAAATAAGCTAAATTTCAATTTATCGCTTTAAATATAAAAAATTATAGCCCGCTAACTATAGCGGGCTATTTCTTTGCAAAATCGTATTTACATATTTTTAATCATAAGTCTTATAATTTCTTCGTCGGTTTCTTTCATGCCTATGCGGGCAAGGTCACCGACGTTGTCGATAGTCTTTTCAACGCCGCTTTCAAGTATTCCGTCTCCGCCGTAAAACTGGCTTCCGTTGCGGTACATTTCCATACCCGTAATTCCCGCGTCAACCGCCGTAGCTATCTTTGCGGCACAGCTCGACTTCGCTCCGTCGCATATAAGGCCCGAGTCTATCGCAAGCGCGTTGACTATCGTATGGGCGATTTCGTCGTAACCTCCGCCCAACAGATAGCATATACCCGCGCCCGCACCTGCGCCCGCGCTGACCGCGCCGCAGTAGGCGGAAAGTCTGCCTATGCCGGTTTTTAAATGAATTGTAATAAGGTCGGCAAGCGCAACCGCGCGTAAAAGCTTTTCGTGCGATGCGTTTATTTTTTGCGCATAGACTACTACGGGAACGCACGCGGTAATTCCCTGGTTGCCGCTGCCTGAAACTATTACGACTGGCAAATTACAACCGTTCATTCTCGCGTCCGAACCTGCCGCCGCGGCAGCCCTCGCCTTGTTGTGGACGTCTTCGCCGTAAGCTTTTAAAAGTATTTTGCCTACGCGCGCGCCGTAGTCGTTTGTAAGCCCTTCGTCGGAAATTGCTGTGTTGTAGGCAATTTGCCTCTCGATATTCTCTTTAATATCGTCAACTTTTACGGTGTCTGCAAACTCGACAATTCCGCTGACAGAAAGTACGCTTCTGTCGGTCAAAACGCTTTCGTATTCCGAAACGGTTTTACCGTCCATAAGCTTTTTACCGTTCTTTTCAACAGTAACGACGTTGGTGTGGTGTCCTTCGATGCGGACGAAAGCTTCGTCATAACCTTTGAAAACGCGCACGCCTATATCGAATACGCAACCCGACTGCGCGTGATTTACTTTAAACTTAGCGGAGGAGAGGTATTCGCTTATTTTTTGCCTGTCCGTGTCGGTTATATCTGCAAGCACTTGAAGCTTTTTATCTGCTTTGCCCGCGATAATACCCGCTGCGACGGCGGCGGTAACGCCCTTTAATCCGCCTGTGTTGGGGACGATAACGCTTTTTACGTTCTTTAAAATATTGCCGCTTACTGATATTTCAACCCGCTCGGGTACGTTGCCCAAAGCTTCGCGGGCGAGCGCCGCCGCGTACGCTACCGAAATAGGTTCTGTACAGCCCATGGCGGGCAAAAGCTCTTCGTTCAATATTTTAATATAGTCGCGGTAAACAGTTTTTTCCATAACTTTTTCCCTTGGTAAAATTACACAATATAAGCATAATCTTTCGGCGCGCAGATGTCAAGTGATTACCAAATCACTTGACTGAAAACGCATAAGTTGATATAATAAATTTGAATAATAGCGGAGGTGCATATGAAGGAAAAGACAAGTAAAACCGTGCGGCTTGTAAGCGGCGTTTTGCTTAGCGCAATGACCGTAATTTTAGGCGCGTTGTTTATATGGCAAGTGCTTGATATATATGTATCCGCCGGCGGCGTAAAGCCGATTTTTACTCGTGCAAATGTTGGGGACGGACTTTTACAAATTTTGCCCGCCATTATAATTTGGTTGGTAATGGTAATTGCGGCGTTCGTTTTGTGGGAGGTTTTCCCCGTTCCGCAAAAGCGCGCAAAACCCGACGTCAGGTATACGCTTTACCGTTTAAAGAAGCGCATGCCCGCGACCGTGGGTGAAGAGCTTAAAAGCTCGTATAATTTTGTAAAAGCCGAAGAAGAAAACTTAAAAATACTCTGGATTTTCTGTGCTGTGTTAGGCGTTGCGGGAATCGTTTACTCGATAATCTATCTTGCGAATCCTTTGCATTTCCCCAATAAAAACGTAACGCACGAAATGCTTAATATGGTTAAAAACGTAATGCCGTGGGCGTTAGCGGCTTTTGCCGCGGCGTGCGGAATTTGCATATACGAGGGAGTATCCGCAAAGCGGCAATTGGAACGCGTTAAAACTTTGACGGCAGGGGTAAAGCCCGTTGAAGTTGTACACGGAAAAATTTATAAATTTTTCCACCATAAATATTTTGTTTTAGGCGTAAGAATAGCGGTGGGCTGCGTCAGCGTGGCATTTATAATTGCGGGTATCTGCAACGGCAGTATGCGCGACGTGCTTATAAAGGCAATAAATATTTGTACGGAGTGTATCGGTCTTGGCTAGGGTAAAAAACTTTTTTAAAAAGGTCGGTTTGTGGTTTAAAAACCACGCGCCTACAAGGCGCCGAATTATACAGGTATACGCCGCGCTTTTATGTAATGCAAATATTAAGGGTTTCTTCGGTAAAGGCAACAACATAATTTACCGCGGAGGAACAAAGAATATTTGTACCCCCGGTCTTAATTGCTATTCCTGTCCCGGAGCGGTTGCGGCTTGTCCTCTTGGCGCGTTGCAAAACGCGTTGGCTTCTTCGGGTACGCGCACGCCATATTACATATTAGGTATCCTCGGGCTGTTGGGACTTATGCTCGGCAGAACGATATGCGGTTTTTTGTGTCCCGTGGGACTCGGACAGGAGCTTTTATATAAAATAAAAACTCCTAAACTCAAAAAAAGCCGCTACACGCGCATACTATCATATTTTAAATATATTTTACTGATAGTTTGCGTTGTAGCTATTCCCATAATATATCAGGGTATACCCGCTTTCTGCAAATACATTTGTCCTGCGGGAACGTTCGGCGGAGCTGGCGGACTGCTTTCTAACCCCAACAATTCGGACTTCTTCGCTATGCTTGGTTATCTGTTCAGCTGGAAGTTCATACTGCTCGTTATATTCGTAGTTTTAAGTATATTCATTTTCCGCTTTTTCTGCCGTTTTATATGCCCCTTGGGCGCTATTTACGGCTTCTTCAATAAAATTGCGCTGATAGGCGTAAAACTCGATAAAGAGAAATGCGTTGACTGCGGGCTGTGCGTACAGACCTGTAAAATGGATATAAAGCACGTTGGCGATCACGAATGTATAAACTGCGGAGAATGTATTTCCGTTTGTCCCACTAAGGCGATAACGTGGAAAGGCTCTAAAATATTCCTGCACGGCGCGCAGGTTGAAACGGAGGCGGCACCGTCTATAAATGCGATACTTGCAAACGGAACGACGGCAAACGCGACCGCTACGGTGGAAGTTGTTGAGAGCGCGCCTATAGCTGTAAAAGAAGACGTTAAGACCATAGAAGTAAGTAAAACGCAAAGTGATAAAGACTTTGAAAGAAAAATAAAAAAGCGTAGCTTCTGGCTTCAGTTTTCGGCTTGGGCGTTGGCGATAGCGGTACTCATTACGGCGCTTGTGTATTACAACTTTTTAGCTCCCACAAACAACTCAGTGGTTTACAGAGTGGGTGATAAGTGTCCCGATTTCACGCTTGAAACGGTTTACAAAAACGCGGGCTCTTGCGATGAGGAAGGCAATCAGACCGTAACCGGTTTTTCGATACTCGAAAGCCAGGGTAAAGTTACCGTTATAAATTATTGGGAAACTACCTGCGACCCCTGCAAGGAAGAACTGCCTTGGTTTGAGGAAATTTACCGCGAATATGACGGTGCAATAAATATGGTTGCAATACACAACTATATGCGTACCGAAAACGTACAGACGTTCATTGACAAAAACGCGTTAAATTTATCCGAATACACTATGTTGCTTGCGCTTGATATCAAGGAAGATAGTTACACTATGTTAGGGGGCAAGGGTGCATATCCGTTAACGGTTGTACTTGACTCGCACGGAGTAATCAGCTTCGTACATCAAGGTAAACTTGAAGATTCGATATTGCGTAATGCTATTGTCGAAGCTATGGAAAAATAATTATTTCAGCAAAACAAAATCCGCCGCTGACTTTAAGTCAGCGGCGGATATATTTTTATTTTAATTATTGAGCGTAGTACTGGCAGGGGAGGAGCCATGCAAGACTCTTGTCTTCCAAATCGATTACGCCGAAACAGTTGTTTCCGTATAAGTGGAGGAAGTCGTACAAATCCTGATTTACCGCGTATACGCCGTCGGAGTTGCAAAGTTCGCCGTATTTCTTAACAACGGCGTTGTAGTCTTTTACTAAAGTAGCAAAACCGTTTTCATCGTACTCGGCTGTAAGTAAGAACACTATTTCGCCTAAAGGTTCAGGTTGACCTTCAAGTTTTTGTTTGGGCATATCTTTTATAGCAACGTCGGAAACGCGCCTTAAAGGCTTGCCGAGGGTGGCATACAGGATAGGACCGTTTTTATCGCCTATGTGGTAGTAACCGTCGTTACCTTTTACAATATTGACAGAGCCGTCCGTTGCAACCTCGGTAAGAGTGCCGCTCTGCTCTGCGCATTGTTGGGGATTACCTGTAACCTTAACTTCAACCTTTTCGGCTACGGGGGGCTCGGTTGCATCGCCTATCCTTTCAACGGTTATGGAAACCGTGCACGCTTTATCTGCGACTACGCCGAATATATTGTCGCCGCGGACTATGTTAGAGTAGAGATTGAGCTCGATAGAATTCGTTCCGCTGTAAACCGAAGCATCTGCCGCATTCTGCGGCGCATTTCCGGTTGCGTGGGCAATGGCAGTGGGAATTCCCGTGTCAGGGTCGCAGGACATGAAAGAAGTGCTACCGTCGTAGTGATACATAACAACTTTTGCAGACGCGCTTGCGGATACCGATATCTTGTATTTACCGGTTGCCGCCGCAACGGCTTTATCTTCGTCCTTGGTTGTGGTTGCGGCAGTGTAGGGAGCAAAAATAAAGTATGCGTATCTGTTTGCCTGTATCTCCGTTTCGGTAGGGAGGTTTGTTTCTTTAGCCCTGCCGCCGGAGTAAACACGCTTATAATTAATTTCCGTCTTCTGAGCGGAATGGAAATCGTCCGGCGCATATTTAAAAGTCATAGTTGCCTTTCTTTCTGCATCGAACAGAACCGAACTTACTGTCATACCGTTTTCGACACCCAAATCGAGTTTATATCCTGTGGGAATCGTGTTTTTCACGTCGTCGGCTAAACCGACTCTGTATTCGGCGTTTCTTTGGGGTTTGTAAGCAAAATAAGCTTTGCCTTCCGCGTTGGTTTTACCGGTTTCGATAGTAGAGGAAGTATAGGTGGTTGAGTTATAGGACGATAATTTTACCCAAACGTCTTTAACGGGGTCTCCGTGCTGGTCAACCGCCGTAACGGTGAATACGGGCACTTCAACGGTTTGCGCCGTTCCGTTTATGTCAACGGTAAAATTGCCGCCGACTAATCCCGCTGTAAGCTTGGTATTGTCCTGATACGTTATGATAAGCTGTGCTTTAGTGTTTATCTCGGCGCTCTTTATCGACTTTAGGTTGTCGGTTTTAAGTACGAAATCCTGTGTAATCAAACTAAGCCAGTTATCGTAGCTTAACGCGCTTTCGCCCACGTTTTCAGAGTATTTGCCGTATTCGTTTTTTATTTCGGCGTCGTCGGGTGCGGCGCTCACAGCCGATTTAGCTGCGGAAATCGATACGTTATCTCCGAGAACTTTGATATTAAAGCTACCCGTAACCGTACCCACCGGCTTGACGGTTCCGTCTTTATAAGTTAAATTAAACTGATTGCCTGAAATTGCCGCACTTAAAATTGTCTTTGACGAAACGTTTGCGGTTATATCCTGTTTGATAAGTGCAAGCCAGTCTTTATAGCTTAAAGCGTCCTGTCCGACGTTCTGAACGTAAGAAGAGTAAGAGCTCTGCAACGTTGCGGGAGGGGGAGTTTGTTTTTTATCTTTACAAGCCGTTATACCGAACGCGCCTGCGGTTAAGCAGGCGGCGGAAAGAAGCGTTAATAAAATTTTCTTCTTTTTACTTTTCATTTTTTCTCCTTAAGAAGCTTTAGTTAAAGTTATCTTAACTTCGCCCGTGCTTGTTACGCTTAAGTGTGCGGAAATGTTTTCTGCGGCGTTGTAACTGTTCACGTTTTTCACGTAAAGAATTTCGACGTAGTCGGGTGCTCCGCCTATTTCACTTTCAAGTTTACTCGCGCTAATTTTTGCCTTACCGTCGGTTCCTAATGGAATGGGATTGGGACAAGCCGTTCCCTTACACCATTTTACAAAAACGTATGTTGAAGCATTCGTTCCCATATCGTAACCCGTGCCGTCCGTGTGTCCGTTTACGGGGGTGCCGTCCTCGTATACGACATAAACCGAGTAAACCTCGCCTTCATCTTTGTCGCCGCCCTTATCGCAAGCCGCCGCAAAAACGCTTATGCAAACAGCGGCAAGCGCAACGGTAAGCGCCAAAGTTAAACCTTTAAAAAGTTTTTTCATAATAAATCCTCCGTGTTATATAAATTAAATTAGTTTTGAGTATCTGCGTAGTTTTCGTATCCGAAGTAAGCGTAGTAGCAAGCCATTGAAAGCCAGCCGTTAGCGTTGGGACCTTCGTCGTGATATTTAAGAATCAAGCGATTTAAAATATCTACAAGCTCCTGACTTGCTTCCAAAAGTCCGTACGTTTCGTCAGAGGGGTCTTTACCTGCGATAGACTGAGCATAGTATTGTCTCATAACGGCTGTGAAGTTGCCCGAAGTGCCGAAATCGAATTCGTTATGGTCTATCATCCATGAAATCGAGTGGTCCTTTATATCCAGGAAGTTGGGGCGTACAAAGTCGATATATACGGGAGACCACATTTCATTGTCGCCGTCGTCGCTGAACTTGTCTCTAGTATTGCTCTTGCCCTCGGCGCCTATTACCCTGTAATATCCTGCGGAGTAGTCGTAAGCTACTTCAACCGCTACGTAAATCATACCGAACGAGTTGTAGGTGTATACGCCGTCGCCCGTCGTGCAGTACAATAAAGCGGTGTGCTTTTCGCCAAGGTTAGTTATTTGCAGATTATATTTCTGGGTTTCGCCGCGGAAGTTCGAAGTACACTGAACGTAAATCGTATCGCCCGCATTGAGGGTAGCGTATACGCAGAAATGATCGTGGTAATTTTTAAGGAAGTTATCGTATGCGCGGTCGTCGTCCTGCTCTAAAATTATGTTGTGATCAGAATCGTAAACGAAAACGGAAGGATAAGCGTTTGTGTTGTCGCCGAGAGAGCGTATTTCGTAAACGCCCTTTTGGGTAGCTGTAAATTTATACATTACGCCGCCGCCCAAAATAGAGAATGCTCTGTAATTGTCTACTTCAACAACTTCGCCTTCCTCGATGGGGTACGCGTTGCGGAATACCAAACCTTCGACGGTGCTGTCGTAAGCGAAGCACATATCTTTGAGGTGGTTGTGATTTTCCTCGGGGCCGTAGTGTACGTAGTAATAACACATTTCAAGCCACTGGTTGTCGGTATAAGTTAAATTGTTCTGCTTGCAGTATTCTTTCGTAAACGCCTGCATAGCTTCTTGAAGCTCGCTGTCAACGGGTACGTATCCGCAGTCGGAGTACTGCTGAATATAGAAGTTATCTACTACTACGTCCGCATAGTCCTCTCCGTCGTAAACGAGGTGAAGCTTATCGTTTTCGGTGTACTTTATTTTAGAGTTCCAGAAACTCAGCATGTACATAGAAGTAGCGTAGGGGTTTGAAGCGTCTTCTTCGGGTAAAAACGTCGTCGTTCCTACGTGCAGCGTAGACCAAAGCGTTGTATTGGTTATGTCCGCAAGCAACAGTTCGCCGTCCTTGGTTCCTACGCGGTAATAACCGTCGTCGCCCATTACGATAGAAGGGTAGGTGTATATTAAGTTGCCTGCATTGTCAACGCCGGTTTGGGTAACCGCTTCGTAAAGCATATCCGTCGCACGGGTAACGTTATCAACGTTGGTTATATAAACGTCGCGTATCGCCGCAAGCTCTGACTGACCTTCGAATGAGTCGGCAGTGTCTCTGAGATAGCAGAATCCCAAATTAACCGTTACGTTTCTGTTTGCAATGTACACCGCATACTCGTCCTGCCAGCCGTCGCTGTCGCCTGAGTAACTCTTTAAAGGCGTTTCGCCGTTTAAAATAACGTACAGCGTATTAGAGCCGCAGTTTACGTTATAGCGGTATGAAAGCACGTCGCCCTTTTCAAGGTTTATATCAACGTAGAAAATAGCGTACGAGTCAAGCTTACCCATATTAGCGGCGGATAAATACTTGAAGCCCGCAACTTCGTCATTCTTTAAAAGCCAGGGCCAGGAGTATTCGTCGTTTGATTCGGGATAGTAACCGACGACTTTGCTGTTAGCGCCGTTTCCGTTTATCGCAATCGCAACGTCTACGGAAGCGGGCATATCCACGTTGGGCAATTCGCGCTCGCCGTTTTCACCGCCGGAGGGGTCGTCGTTGGGTGCAACCTGAACGTAGTCGTCTCCGATAAATGTTTCGAAAAGCGATCTCCACTGAGCCGCAAGGGGCATTGATCCGTCGTCTTTGTAGGCGATAAGTCCGTATCTGTCAATAATTACGGTGGTGGGGAAAGCCGTTATGCCGAACATGTTATAGAGACCTGCCAGATCCTGAGCCATATGAAACGATAATACCATACCGTTGTAATCGTTAAAGTAGTAATTCTCTCTGAAATCGGCAATGGTTGAAGTGCTGTCGCGGTAAGTCAAAGCAACCAGCGCGATATCGTCGGAATATGCTCTGTAAGCCTGTTCTATTGCGGGGAATTCGCTTCTGCAGGGACCGCAGTCTCTGTACCAGAAGTTAAGCACTACTGCCTGCTTCGTTTGCAAAAGCTCTGAAAGAGTGTAGTACTGCGTGCCTGACGACCATACGTCCGTAAAGCCGAAGTTGTACATAATTTCGCCCAGCGCATAGCTTTTGTTCGCGGGCGCAGTTTCCTCGATTACCTTCGAAGGTATTGCAACCGTAACGTTTCTTGTTTTGGCGCTCGTCTTATAAACGGTTCCGTCAAGGTAATAGCCTGCGGGCAGGTCCGAAATTTCAAGAACGTATTCGTCCAGATCGAGTGCAAACTGAACGAGTCCGTTAATCGCAATACCGGACATAACCGCAACGTCGCCCTTTTTCGCCGTAACTCTTACGCCGTCCAGAGGAAGTCCGCCCTTGGACTGTACCGATATCTGGTATGCGTTGGAGTTGTACTCGTTTGAGGCCGAGGCAGGGTTTTTATAGCCGGGGTATTTACTGCTGTTTTTGCTAGTGCACGCCGCAACGGCAACGCTTATGCAAACCGCTACGCAAGTTATTAAAAAAACCAAAAACAGCTTTCTTAATTTACTCATTTAAAATCTCCTGTAAGGTTTTAAAATTGATTTTTTTACTATTACATTATTATAATACCATAATATGCGGGGCAAATCAAGCAAAAGCGCATAAAATTTGCAATACTTCCGTATAATTTGCATTTATGTATAGTTAAAATGTATTTTTTATTCAAATATACACAAAAATATTCAAAGTACGGGCTTTTCGCGGCGCCGCCGCGTATTTTCGCCGTAAAAAAATGTGATTTTTTTGTTTAACGCCGCAATTAAAGTTTTATATTTATAATGTAGGTAAAATTATGGCAAAAAAAGAAGAAAACACCAAAAAAGAGCAGGCGGAAGAGACCGAGGAAGAAGTAAAAGAGCTTTCTCCCCTTGAAAAGGCCGAAGCGCTTGCAGAGGATTACAAACGCAAATGGTACTCCGTTTCCGCCGAATACGACAACTACCGTAAAAGAAACGCGGCGGCGGTGTCCAAGGCTTACGCGGACGGAGCTTCGGAGGCGGTTTTAAAACTTCTGCCCGTTGCGGACAACTTCGGATACGCGCTTGACTCGGCTTCGGACGAAAAGACCAAGGCGGGCATTGATAAGGTTATAAAGAGTTTTAACACAGTGCTTTTGTCCCTCGGCGTGGAGGAAATAGAAATTCAGCCCGGCGACGCTTTCGACGAAAGCGTTATGGAAGCCGTTATGAATTCCCCCTGCGAGGACGGAGAGCAGGCAAACACCGTTAAATTCGTGCTTAAAAAGGGATACCGTCAGGGCGACAGGGTAATACGCTTCGCGCAGGTTTCGGTAACCGTTTAAATAAAAATAAAATTAAAATAATTAACGCCGAAAAAACGCAAGGGCGGATTGATTTCGCCCGTAAAGCGTTTTTACGACAAAAATATAAAAATCGCTGCAAAGATTTTGCGAAGCAAAAGATTTGAGCGAAAGGAGTTATTATGGGTAAAGTTATAGGAATTGATTTAGGAACGACTAACTCGTGCGTTGCCGTTATGGAAGGCGGCGAGCCCGTAGTTATAGCTAACAGCGAGGGTAACAGAACTACGCCCTCGGTCGTATCGTTCAAGGCGGACGGCAGCAGAATAGTAGGACAGGCGGCAAAGCGTTTGGCAGTCGCCCAGCCCGACAAGACGGTTATTTCTATTAAGCGTCATATGGGCGAAAGCTACAAAGTAAATATAGAAAAGGGTTATTCACCCCAGGAAATTTCGGCGATGATTCTTTCAAAGCTCAAAGCCGATGCCGAAAGCTACCTCGGCGGAAAGGTAACCGACGCGGTTATCACCTGCCCCGCATACTTCAACGACAGCCAGCGCCAGGCAACCAAGGACGCGGGCAAAATTGCGGGACTTAAC
>JAIDRX010000061.1 GCA_029061495.1 Clostridia bacterium | reverse complement strand
TAGACATAAATTCGGGCAAGCCCGGACGGAGCATAAAATGAACAAAAAAAATCTTGAACTTTTCGGACTTTCGGAAGGAGCTACAAAAGCGGATATTCAGTCGGCGTACGATACGCTGCGCGCTAAATATCTCGAAGAGAGATTTATGGACGGCGAGGTGGGAAACAACGCCGCCAAAATGCTTACCAAAATCGAAACAGCCTACAACGAGCTTATGGGCGAGTTTTCCGAAAATTCGGCTTCGGCGGACGGCGACAGCTCGTTTGCGAAGGTTGAAGAGCTTCTCCGCGCGGGCAACGTTGAGGAGGCACAGCGCGTTCTCGACGCGTTCAACGAGCGCGGCGCGCAGTGGCACTATCTGCAAAGCGTTGTGTTCTACCGCAAAAACTGGATGAACGAAAGCAAGAAACAGCTTGAAATTGCAATTCAGTTAGAGCCCGAAAACGACAAGTATAAAGAGACTTACAAAAAGCTTAACGACAAGTTAAATTACGACGCGCAAAACTCTTCTGCTTCGGGCGGCGGTCAGACGGTATATCAGGGTCAGACTATGGAGTCGGGTTCTGACGAGCAGATGGGCGGAAACTGGTGCGCATCGTGCATACAGTGTTGTTACCTCAATTTGTGTATTAACTGCCTTTGCAACAGCTGCTGCCGTTAAAGCGCAGGTGAAAAATTGAGTAAACGCAGGTACACAAAATCTTTTGAAATTGCGCTGTCCGCAATAGCGTGCGCGGTTGCCACGGGTGCGTTGGCGCTGGGGCTTCTCAGCGGCTGGCTTGTGGGTACGGGCTACGTGATAGCGATACTCGCTTTGATGGTGCCGCTTTCAAAGCAGTTTTTTATAGGCGACTTTCTCGCGTACATAGCAACCGTTATTTTAGCCGTGGTTTTGGGCGCCGTGGTAAAGTTTTGGGACTTGGTTCCGTTTGCAATGTTTTTCGGGCTTCACCCCCTGTTAAACTCTCTGCAAATACGCTTTAAAGTTAACAGGTGGCTTGCGTTCGCAATAAAGGCGGCGTGGTTCGACTGTACGCTTATCGCGGGATACTTTTTAATTTACGTTATAAGCGGCGCGTCCCTGCCAGAGCAGATAGAGGCAATAATAGCAGGCTGGCGGCTGTACGTTATAATTTTTACGGTCGGCACGGCAATATTTTTTGTTTACGATTATCTCATTTTCAAATGCCAGATCGCGGTCAATAAACTGGTGTACAGGATAAGAAAGTAGCGTATGATAAAAAACGGGGAATACGAGGGAGTAGTCGAGGGCTTAGGCACCGACGGCGAAGGAATAATTAAAGTTGAAGGCACAACGGCGTTTGTGCCTTTTTGTCTTGTCGGGGAAAGGGTTCGCTTTAAGGCGCTTAAAGTCAAGGCCAATATCGCCTACGGAAAATTAATTGAAGTTTTACAAAACTCTACCGCTCGAGTTGAGCCGAAGTGCCCCGTATTCGGCAAGTGCGGCGGATGTAATCTGCAACACGCGGAGTACGCCGCCCAGCTGAATTTCAAGCGCGAAAGCGTAAAAACTGCCCTCAAAAAAATAGGCGGAATTGACTGCGAGGTTCAGCCCTGCGTACCGTGCGAAAAGGAATACGGTTACAGAAACAAGCTCGTTCTGCCGATAGGCACGGACGGAGAGGGGAAAACTGTTGTCGGCTTTTACGCAACGCACAGCCACCGCATAGTACCGACGGACGGGTGCGCAATTCAGTCCGAGTGGGTTACGGATGTTATCTCTGCGGTAAAGCGATATATTGATAATAGCGGACTTAGCGGCTACGACGGGCAAACGCAAAAGGGCGAGCTCAGACATATAGTCGTAAGAGAGATAAAGGGCAAATTCATTTTCGCCCTCGTTGCAACGAAAGAGGTCAATGCACAAAAGCTGATTTCGTCGCTTGCAGAAAATTTTAAAGAATTTACTTTTCTTTTGAATATTAACTCAAAGCCCACTAACGCAATTTTCGGCGATAAGTGGAAGACCTTGCACGGCGAAGGATTTTTCGAAGCGGAGGAAGTCGGCATAAAATATACCGCGGGGGTAAACACCTTTTTGCAGGTCAACGACGGAGTGCGCGCAAAGCTGTATTCGCGTGTTTTGGATGAAGCGGAAGAAGGGGTGGTCGCGCTCGACTTGTACAGCGGAGGCGGCATGCTCACCGCAATGCTCGCTAAAAAGTGCGGCGCCGCGTACGGCATCGAAGTTGTTGAAGAGGCTTCGCGCTGTGCGGACGAGCTTAAAGAAAAAAACAGTTTAGACGGAAAGATGTTCAATATCTGCGGCACGGTTGAGGAAAAGATAGACGGAGTAATGAAAGCAACCGCAGGCAAAAAACGTGTAATAGTTTGCGACCCTCCGCGCAAGGGAATGGAAAGGAGCGTAGTCCGCGCAATATCAAAAGCGGGTGCGGATAAAATAATTTTAGTTTCTTGCAACCCCGCAACGCTTGCAAGAGATTTGGGGCTTTTGCTCGGCACGGTAGAAGAGGTTGACGGTAAGCTTTTAAAAACTTCGGGAGGGGATTGTGAGTATTTAATAGACAGCGTAACGCCGTACGATATGTTCCCCCAGACGAAGTGGTGCGAAACCGTCGCCGTGATTTCAAAAAAAGCTAATTAAGGAGGATAATTATGAGTAAAAAAATAGTTCAGACAGCAGGGCGTGATTCGCTCGGAGAGTTTGCACCCGAATTTGCACATTTTAACGACGACGTTTTGTTCGGGGAAAACTGGAACAATACGGATATCGATATAAAAACGCGCTGCATTATAACGGTAGTATCTCTTATGTCGCAGGGGATTTGCGACAGCTCGCTTAAACACCATCTGCAAAACGCAAAAAACAACGGCGTAACTAAAAAAGAGATAGTTGCGGCTATAACGCACACTGCGTTTTATGCGGGCTGGCCTAAGGGTTGGGCGGTTTTTAACCTTGCAAAAGAAGTGTGGTGCGACTGATTAGTTAAACGGCGCGGCTTAATAAATAAAAAACAGGTACGGAATTTTTCCGTACCTGTTTTTTATTAGCCGTGATCGTTCAGCCCCAAAAGGTAGTCAACAGAGACGCCGTAAAACTGTGCAAAAGCAACAAGAACGGTAAGGGGAGGTTCCCGCTGCTCTTTTTCGTAATGTAGGTAGGTTACGCTGTTAAGCCCGAGTTTTTCAGCAAGCTGTTTTTGTGTAAGGCAAGCTTCTTCTCTCAACTCTTTTAACCGTTCGCCTAAAATAAGTTTCATAATGTCTCCGTAATTTAATTGACATATTACCATTTTGGTAGTAATATTAGTAATAAACTACCGATTTGGTAGTTTATTTGGGAGGTATATTATGGACTTTAAAAAAGAGCTGCAAACAATTTCATTGCAGTTAAAAAACTGTTTTTACAGTGAAGATAACTTTATCGGTTTGAGAACAGTTATTTTTATTGTAACGGGCTTGTCGGCGTTGTGGTTTTATATTGCGGATACGGTATTTCTTTTTTTCATACGACTGTTTCAGACTACCGGCGACGAGCTTGACAAATTTGTGCGCGATGAAAATAAACCTACGCTATTGCGTTGCGTAATGCTCGTTACGGTTTTGCCGATAACGTATTTAAGGTATATCGTCGTTCCCTTCCTGTATTTGCCTTACTGGTTAACGAAATTCCTTTTCAACTGCTTTGCATATATTACAAGTTTAGGCAAATCGGGCTGGGGTGAAATTCAGTATAATTAGTTCGCGTATTGAAATTTTATTTTAAATATGATATAATTTACTTATGAAAAATTATATATTATCCGTAGACCAGGGCACGACGAGTTCGCGCGCGGTAATATTCGATAAATCGGGGCGCATAGTTTCTTTCGCCCAGCGCGAGTTCAGGCAAATATATCCCGAGGCGGGGTGGGTTGAACACTCTCCGCAGGATATTATGGGCTCGGTAATGGCTTCCGTTGCCGAGGCTTTGGTGCGCGCGGATATTTCGGCTGACGACCTTGCCGCTATCGGCATAACAAACCAGAGGGAAACGACTTTGGTCTGGGATAAAAAGACGGGCAAGCCCGTTTGCAACGCTATCGTGTGGCAGTGCAGAAGGACTGCCGCAACTTGCGAAAAGCTTAAAAAGGACGGTTTTGCCGAAAGCATTTACAACAAGACGGGGCTTGTGCCCGACGCGTATTTTTCGGCAACGAAAATAAAGTGGATACTCGACAATATCCCGCACG
>JAIDRX010000060.1 GCA_029061495.1 Clostridia bacterium | reverse complement strand
CTTACAATCCGTATGCTCCATTTTAAAGCGCCTTAATAATTATTAAATGGCGGAGGGCCGTGAGGCAGTCCGCCGAAATTTTTTAATCTTTCTTAGCGTCCTTGGAAACTACCTCGACCTTGTCGTAGTAGCCGCAATTAGCGCAAACCCTGTGAGCCTGCATTTTAGAATGACAATGAGGACATTCTACAAGCGTAGGAGCCGTTGCCTTGTAGTTGGCAAATCTGCTGTTCGTTCTGCTCTTTGACTGTTTTGACTTGGGTACTGCCATTTTTACACCTCTTTTTACTTATTGTTTACGTCAATACCCGTACAGTCCTCTCTGCATAAAACGAGATTGGGCTGACTGAACAGTATTGCATCGTCCACGGCGGTTTTTAAATTTATCGTTATTCCGTCGTAAGAATAATTTTCATTATCGTCTTCAGTTACGAATAATACGCTGAACTCTTTTTCAACGGTTTCAGCCGCCTCGTTTAAGCAGTAAGAACATTGCCCGACGATACGGTATAAAACCTTGAAATTTACTTCTACGCTGTCGTCCTCGTAAATTTCGTAATTGCCGCTTAACTTTACTTTGCCGTCAATTTTGCAAAGCGGCACAAGGCACGCGTCCGCGGCAGGCTCGTATTCGAACTCGAAACCGCCCGTATACTTTTTAAGTGCGTTAAGCTTTCTTACTTCTATCTTCATACTGAAAATCGACTATAAAATTATAGTATAGGGGAAAATCTTTGTCAACTCATTTTTATAAGGCTGACAAATAATTTTTATAAAAGCGCCGCGGTTTCTCTTGCGATTACAAGCTCTTCGTTGGTAGGGATAACGAGGACTTTAACTTTAGAGTCTTTCGTAGAAATTTCATGTATGCCGTCCTTTCTTATACCGTTTTCCTTTTTGTCGAGCTTAACTCCTAAGAATTCAAGTCCCTCTAAAACGCCTTCGCGGACGCCGGGCGAATTTTCACCGATACCTGCGGTAAAGACTATGCAGTCGAGTCCGCCCATTGCCGCCGCGTACGCGCCGACGAATTTTTTGGTCTGGTAATTGAACATATCGAGCGCAAGCGCACAGCGTGCGTTGCCCTTCTTTGCTCCGTCGTCCAAATCTCTGAAGTCGCTCGATACGCCGGAAATTCCCGCAACGCCGCACTTTTTATTGAGGTAAGTTACTACGTCGGCATGAGATAAACCCTTCTTCCTTGCGAGGAACTCAACCGCCGACGCGTCGATATCGCCCGAGCGCGTACCCATAAGCACGCCAGCAAGGGGCGTGAAGCCCATGGTGGTATCTACGCACTTTCCGCCGTCAACCGCAGTTATGGACGAACCGTTGCCGAGGTGGCAGGTAACTATTTTAAGCTGTCCGGGCTTTTTGCCTAGATATTTAGCCGCTTCCGCAGAAACGAATTTGTGGCTTGTGCCGTGGAAACCGTACTTTCTTACACCGTACTTTTTATAATCTTCATAGTCTATACCGTACATATAAGCCTTTTCGGGCATGGTTGCATGGAAAGACGTATCGAATACGAGCGCCATAGGAGTTTTGGGCATAACTTCCATACAAGCCTTCAAACCCGTAGCCGCCGCGGGGTTATGCAGAGGTGCAAGCTCGAAGGTCTTTTCTTCCAAGGTCTTTAAAACCTCGGGAGTAACCAAAGTCGTCTTTTTGAAATATTCGCCGCTGGCAACAATTCTGTGTCCTACTGCGCCTATTTCGTCCATTGACTTGATAACGCCGATTTGGTTGTCGCGGAGAGCGTGTAAAACAAGCTCTATTGCCACTTTGTGGGTGGGCATATCCTGCTCGTAAACCTTTTCGCTTCCGTTGCCCTTTGCCTTTAAAACCGAACCTGCGATACCTATTCTTTCACAGCCGCCCTTTGCAAGGACTTTTTCGGTTTCCATATCTATAAGCTGATATTTAAGGGAAGAACTTCCCGCATTTACAACTAAAATTTTCATAATGCTTTTCTCCTTACTCTGCCTGTAATGCCGTAACCGCTACCGTTGCTACTATATCGTCAACGTTGCATCCGCGAGACAAATCGTTCAAAGGTTTAGCAAAGCCCTGACATACGGGGCCTATCGCCATATATCCGCCGAAGCGCTGTGCAATTTTGTAGCCGATGTTTCCCGCATTGATATTGGGGAATACGAATACGTTTGCATGTCCCGCAACCTTAGAGCCGGGAGCTTTAAGCTGTCCCACTTCGGGAGCGACAGCCGCGTCGAACTGGAATTCGCCGTCGAGCTTAAGGTCGGGAGCGGCTTCCTTTGCAAGCTGTGTTGCCTGCTGTACCTTGGGAACGGACTGCGTGAACTTGTCGTCGTTGCCGCTACCCTTGGTTGAGAATGAAAGCATAGCGACGCGCGGTTCAATTCCCGCAATAGCCTTAGCCGTCTTAGCGGAAGTTATTGCGATATCCGCAAGCTGTTCAGCGGTGGGTTCGATATTTATAGCGCAGTCGGCGAATACCGCCACGCCGTCGGGATTATAAGGATTTGATTTGTCGGGCGCTATCATTATAAAACAGCTTGAAACGGTTTTAATGCCGGGAGCCGTTTTAACTACCTGCAAACCGGGGCGAAGTGTATTTGCCGTAGAGTGGCACGCACCTGAAACGTATCCGTCAACGTCGCCCGCCTTAAGCATAAGCGCGCCGAACATCGTTCTGTCCTTTGCCTGCTCTTTTGCCTGCTCTTCCGTCATGCCCTTTGCTTTTCTTGCTTCGTATAAAATATTTGCATACTTTTCGGTCTTGTCGGACGTGAGGGGGTCGATTAAAGTTATACCTTTAAGGTCAACTCCGGGCGCAACTTTTTTGCACTCTGCCTCGTTTCCTATAAGCACTATTTTGGCAATACCTTCTTTGGTTATCTGCGCCGCGGCTTCAACCACGCGCTTATCCTCGCCCTCGCAAAGGACGATTGTCTTTTTAAGCGAAGCCGCTTTTGCCTTAATTTCGTCAAGCAATGACATTTCATTTTCTCCTTAAAATACTTTATTTATCCGATTTTTTGTTATATAATATTTTTATCGGACGAGCTGTACCATAACATTATATAATAATAATTTAAAATTGTAAAGTTTAAAATGAAAATTTGTGCAATAATTTGTGAATTTAACCCGTTCCACAACGGACATAAATATCTTTTGGAGCAGGCGGAAAAGCTATCGGGCTGCGACGGGGTGCTGTGCATTATGAGCGGCAGTTTTACCCAGCGCGGAGATATGTGTATTCTCGATAAATTCACGCGGGCAAAACACGCGGTACTCGGCAGCGCTGACTGCGTAATTGAACTGCCCGTATGCTTTTCCGTTGCTCCCGCTGAAATATTTGCAAGCGGTGCTATAAAACTTTTGTCGGCTATTCCCGAAGTTACTACTCTTGCTTTCGGCTGTAAAAATGCAAACGCTGACGGTTTTTTGAACGCGGCAAATCTGCTGCTTAGCGAAAGCGAAAAATTCAAAACAGTTTTAAACAAAAAGCTTGCCGAAGGCGAAAGCTATATAAAAAGTTATACCGCCGCTTTTATAGCGTGCGGCGGAGATAAAGAGATACTTTCAAACCCCAACAATATTTTGGGGTTGGAATACACGAAAGCAATTATGCGCAACCGTGCAGATATTAAAATTTTGCCTATACAGAGAATCGGCGCAGGATATAACGACGGAGAGATTAAAGAAAATTTTTCCTCCGCCACCGCCATAAGGCAAAACTTAAATTCACCTAAGGTAAAGGAAAACGTTCCCGACTTCGTCGCGCAGGACTTGCAAATTAACTATAACTTGCACGACTTCGAACTTTTGCTGAGGCACAGCCTTTTCCTTGCGGACGAAAGTAATTTAAAGAGGATATACGGATGCGGTGAAGGGCTTGAAAACAAGCTGGAACAGCTTGCCACTCTGCCTTTGTCTGAAATAATTTCAAACGCTACCGGCAAGAGATACTCCTCCTCGCGCATTATGAGAATTTTGACATGTAACGCGCTGGGGCTGTATTCGGACGACTGCCGAAAATTTTTGGACAGCGGTTTGTATATAAAACCGCTTGCCGTAAAAGCCGACCGCAAGGACGAAATGTTGAGCGCACTCGGCAAAAGTAATTATCCCGTAATAATTAAACAGCGCGATACGGCAAAGCTTAACGGTGAGGCTAAAAAGTGTTTCAACCTCGATTTAAACGCAACCGCAATACGTAGTTTAATTTGCGGTAAAAGCGAAAACGACTTTATGTTATTGACAATTTAAAAAGAGGACGGTCAAACCGTCCTCTTTTTTAGCGCATTGAATTTTTTAATCTTTCGTAATTTATTTCGCGGCACTTGTCGCGGTCTTTAAATACTTCGCCTATCCAGTACGATATAATGATTATGCCGTCAAGTACAAGCATGAATGAAATCAACATTTTCATATAGTCTGACGAAACCGCCCAAGTAAATGCACGTCTGTCTGATTTGCTGTCAAGCGAAGAAATTTTAGCGGAAACCGAATCAATGTTTGCCTTTATTTTATGTATGTCGGTTTCATTTTGCGTATCGGCTATTAGGTTGCACACGTCGGTTAACGTTTGTTTTAATGCAAGCTTTTTATTAACCTCGCCGCGCACTTCCTCCGCAAGTCCCGAATTAAAATCCAAATAAAATTGTTTATTGCTTTGAACAAAAATATCTTTTTGCAAAGACATTTCGTCCACGGCTTCGGGAATGACGTCCGCATTATATTTTACTGTAAAAATTGCCGACTGAATTTTTTGCACTTGGTTTTTAAAGTCGTTTATAAGTTCGGAAGCTTTATATTGAGTTTCAGAGTTTTCGGCAACAGGTCTTAAATCTGAATCAAGCAACTTTTTCGTCGCTTCGTCGAACTCTTTAATAACTTTATCG
>JAIDRX010000006.1 GCA_029061495.1 Clostridia bacterium | reverse complement strand
TTTGTCAATAGGAATTAGGCTGTTTTAGTTTTAGTGAAGTTTTTCAAAAAAGTTATTTGTGGCAAGCTCTTCCTCTATGCTAATGCCTGAGCCAAGCGCGAGCAGCACTTTTACCGTAGCCATTTCAAAGCTGATATCGTACGCCGCAGTGCAGGATTCCGCAAGCCCCACAGCGCTTTCATAGGTGTGCGCGCGGCTGTCGATAGGCGCGATAACGACTTCTATCCCTAGCTTTTTGCAGTACGCAAGGAAGTTTTTGAAGTTCGCCTCCTTGCCCTCCGTGCAGACCGTTCCGCTGTGATAAAGCTGAACCATAACCGCCTTGGGCTTAACATCGGTAAACCTGTAATAGTCGAAGTTTAAAAGCGAATGTGCCTGTATTGTTACCATGTCCGTGCAAAGCTTTTGCGCGGCGCAACTCTTTCGGCTTTGGCGAAGCTCTTTTAAAGCAGGGTTTAAAGCGTTTTGATTATAGACGAACTTACCGCCGATAATTTCACCGAAGTGAACATTTAAAACGCTGTCGTACTCACCGCTGAACTGGGTTGCCGAAACAAGCCTACTTGCAAGGTGAATTTTGCAGTTTTCACCGTAGTTTTGAAAGCTGACGAAAACTCCGCCGAAGTCAACGCTTTTTATAAAAGTTACGGCACCCGCAAAGTTTTCAACTCCGCGGCTCCTCTCGTCGTCAAGCGGATAGAGCGCAGAGACAAAAACTACCGGCAGAGAAATATCGCAAAAAATCTGACTGAATAAGTTTGCCGTAAAGCAAAGCGTATCCGTGCCGTGCGTAATAATAATTCCGTCGTACTTTTCTTTGTCTACTCCGCGCAGGCAGTCCGCCATTTTTTCAAGGTCGGACGGCTGAACGTTTTCGCTTAAAATATTAAGAGGACGAAGTTCGTCAAATTCAACGCTGTCGCCGAAACGCTGTTTATAGATATTTATGAGCGCGCTACTGCTTTCACGCTTTAAATCGACTACTCCGCCATTGGTGAAAGAGCCTATCGTGCCGCCCGTAAAAATAACGCAAATTCTGTTCTTCATACAACCTAACGTTGACGGCGTATCTTAATTGCCGCAACGATAATTTTATTTATCACTCGTCAAAATTTATAAACTGCCTACCGTTCTGGGATAAAGCAGGGTATCCCTTATGTTCTGTACGCCGGTTATATACATTAAAATACGCTCGAGTCCTAAACCGAAACCGCTGTGCGGAACACTGCCATACTTACGCGTGTCGAGATACTCGGTATACGCTTCGAGAGGCATATTGCGTTTAAGCATTGCCGTTTTAAGCTTTTCAAGGTCTGCTTCCCTTTCGCTGCAGCCGATAATTTCGCCGATACCCGGAACGAGTAAATCAGTCGCGGCAACGGTCTTGCCGTCGGGGTTCTGCTTCATATAAAACGCTTTTATGTCGGCGGGATAATTCGTTACGAACACGGGTTTTTTGAAGTGCTCTTCCGTTAAATATCTTTCGTGCTCGGTCTGTAAGTCGCAACCCCATTCAACGGGATATTTAAACTCTTTGCCCGACTTTTTCAGAACCTCTACCGCCTCGGTATAAGTAATTTTGCCGAAGTCGCTCTTTAAAACGTGGTTTAACTTTTCGATAAGTCCCTTTTCGATTCGCTCGTCAAAATAAGCAAGCTCGTCGGGGCAGCTTTCGACAACGTCCTTTATAATAGACTTTATAAAGTCCTCGGCAATCTCAATAATGTCGTGCAGGTCGGCAAAGCACACTTCAGGCTCAACCTGCCAGAACTCCGCCGCGTGGCGCGTGGTATTGCTATGTTCCGCACGGAAGGTCGGTCCGAAGGTATAAATTCTGCCAAGGCCTAACGCGGCAACCTCTCCCTCGAGCTGACCCGAAACGGTAAGTCCTGCCTTCGTGCCGAAAAAGTCTTCGGCATAGTAGTCCTGTTCGGTTTTGCTTTTCGCGTTCCACGGCTGGGTGGTTACGCGGAACATTTCGCCCGCGCCTTCGCAGTCGCTACCCGTGATTATGGGCGTGTGAACGTACTTATAGCCGTTTTTATTGAAGTATTTATGAATTGCAAAAGAAAGCTGATTTCTTACCGCAAACACCGCCTCAAAGTACTTAGTACGCGGTCTTAAATGAGGTATCGTCCTTAAAAACTCAAGCGTGTGGTGCTTTTTCTGCAAAGGATAGTCCTGCGGACACGTTCCGAGAACCTCTATACCCTTAACGGAAAGCTCGAATCCGTTACGCTCGGACGGAATAAATTCGCCCGTAACGCGAAGTGCATTGCCTACGACAAGCGCGGGCTTTGAAATACTTTCCGCTATCTTTTCCTTATCTATAATAAGCTGTAAATTTTTAAGGGAAGTTCCGTCGTTGAGTTCGATAAACGCTATACTCTTTGAGTCGCGCCACGTCCTGACCCAGCCGCAGACGGTAACGCTTTTGCCCGCGAAATTTGCGGACTCGGAAAACAGTTGCTTAATATCCGTATGCTTCATTTTAAAGCTCCTTAATAAATATTAAAATGCGGACTGCCGTGAGGC